>JBHLPB010000232.1:0-4198 GCA_048939905.1 Promethearchaeota archaeon | reverse complement strand
CCATATCCAAAGCCGCTCTGCCACCTCCGTACGTTGCGAGTTACCGTTGAGTCAGGAGCCCCAACAAAGGTGGCCGACGGATTCATTCCATGAGTATGCTGCATATGATGTAGTTTAGCCAAACCATACTTCATATTGGCTCTGCACAGGGAGTCTGCTGCATCCTGCAATCCCATCGAAAAGATGTGGGCTGCCGCTCGTTTCAACTTCTCCTCTTTGGACATTGCATCGTAGTTCTTCATTTGAAGTCCTAACCCCCTCGGCCTATACTAGCTCCTCATTCTCGAAGATGTGCTCTATAGACGCCATTCTCGCAGACAGACGTTCCTCCAGTACAAACATGAAGTCCATCAGTTCTCGGTGAAGGTCGTCACCCAGGTCTCGACTATAATGGAAATTGAGCTTCTCATAATCCTCCTTTCGCTTTTCCATATACTTGGTCATGATACGCTCCATACTCCCTGTCTTTCCGATGAACCCTCTTATGAGACCCATCAGACCCAGTCTATCCAGAGTATCTGCATCATAGACGACCTTCTCCTCAGGGGTTTCTGGTGGTATTTTTGACGTTGGTGTGTGTCTTATGACAACGCGAGCTATCGTGTCTCGTACGGCTTCGTCAATCTTGAGGCCATCAAGATACTCTTCTGCTAGAGTTCCTCCCAATAGGCCATGGATATGAGCAAATACCCGGTTCGTTTTACCAATATCATGCAGGAGTGACCCGGCTATTATGACGAAGGGGTCGACCTCTTCCTCGATATTCTTGGCAATCTGTATTGCATAGCGACAGACAGTAAGGACATGTGAGTAGTCGTGAGAGTCGCTGTCAGCGTGTGCCGCTCTGACGAATTCCTGCATAGTTAGAAGTATTTGAATCTCCTGACTGGTCAATTGACGTGAGAAGACCATCTCAATTCGGTTAGCTTCCGTTTCATTCTTGTTAAAGGTTCGTAATGCAAAGGAGCCTTCGTTGGTGGCGGCTATGCGCCGTTTCACCGCAACTGTGATAAAGCCATAGACTCGCACGCCCTCTGAGTGTGAGCACGAATGTCAGGTGCAGAATCTACAGGCGAAGACCAGGAAATGGAGTTGATAGGCGGGACTTCGGCCACGAAGCAGTATGCAATAGGGGTTATTCTTGCGGCCGTATATTGTGTGAGTGCTCTGACCCCTATCAGTGCTTTCCTTGGTTCTGCAGGCCCACTTGCTCAGCTCACTCTGACCATCTGCATCGCACCCCTGTTCGGGATTCTTCTAGGACCAACACGCGGATTCATCTTTGGACTAATAGGGGGGGTCATAACTGCGTTTCTGCCTGGAGTCGCTCTGATTGTGCCAACCGTCATTTTGGGTCCAGCCATTTCTGGACTATTGACAGGGTTGTGCCTACGACCGTTTACTGAGTTCAAATCGTTTCGTGTCCCCGGACCTCTACTGACAACCGTGTACCTCATATTCATTATGATACTCTACCTGGTACCCAACTATGATGCTTGGTGGTTCATGGTCTACTACGCGCTGGCGGCATTGGTAGCGATTTCTATGCAGTTCGGTCAATTCGAATTCGATGCTTCGAAACAAGGCTACAATCGATTCCTTCAGCTAGTCCCACTTGCATTGATTGGAATGATCACGGATTTCTCCATGATGACAATGGGTGCAGTCTACATTCTGATGATACCTGCAGAGGTATTTGGTTTCGGTATCTTCCCATTCATGCTGGTAGAAAGGAGTGCTGCCACAATCATTGCTGCCATCGTTGCGACAGTTGTATTCTCCACATTTGGAGATGTATTCCCAGGTACTCAGTGAAGAGACTCCCAAGTTTGGAGAAGTTCTGTCCTCAGGCAAGTGCCATCCCGATGAACCATAGTCCAAGAATGACTTGGAACACCCCAATTCCAACATTGACCCAGTTGATTCCTCGCGCTTTCACTGATCTTGCTGCTTTGTCAGAACCCAGTGCAAGAACTGCTCCAAACATCAAATCTGTAGAGATGTGGGTCACATACATAAGCACACCTGCCAAGAATACCGTCCCGATTCCGAGTTGGAGCTCTGCCACAAGAACAGTCACGCTCGACAGCCCGATAGCAAACCACCACAATAAGAAGTAGGGGGACAGTATGCTCACGACCGCACCTTGGGCGGTAGCCTCAATTAGAGAGGCCGCCTTGATTTCGGTTGCCTCCTCCTTGGAGCCTCCCCTTTCTCTGTGCTTGTAGTCACGAAGTGCAAGAAGACCGAACAAGATTACGACAATGCCTCCGAATCCCGCAATCAGGTCTATCATGAACTGGTTCAGCTCCAATGCCTGAACTCCGAGGATGATTGCCACGATGATTCCGAGCTCTACAATCGAGTGACCCACCATAGGCAGAATGCCGTGTAGCCTTCCTCTCCGGCTTGCCTGCATCACAACTGCAGCTGACAGTGGCCCAGGAGCTAGCGCTCCGGTCAGAGAAACCAACCACCAGAATGCCAGGATCTCGATGACTCCCATGTAATCACTTCGTCTTCAGCGACGAGCGCACCCAAAAAGCTTCAGGATACGACCATGAAGTGAACATACGTGTAACACGTGTATTACATTTGGCCAAAAAACGCCTCTCTAGAAATCCTTAAGAGTTGTCCAACTGGAGGCGAGTGTAATCTCGGAGCGGTCCCTCAGTGAAGCAGGTTCAAATTGTCGTGCCCTTCGACAAGACGGAGGCTGTCTACGACTTCATTCTTGATGTTCTGGCGGTCAAGAACATTATGAAGTTCACATCAGACAATGCACACTTACTCCAATTCAGGATTCCAGATGATGCCGCCCTGGAGACTATGGAGAAGCTGAAGTCACGCGGTGTGGGAGTTGAGTACGGATTCATAGATATTGTGGATTTGAAGGCCTCTATCCCCCGGGAAACTGAAGAAGTGAAGGAGTCCCATCTTCAGAGAGAAGCAACGCTCGCCGTTGAAGAGATCTATGAGAATGTCAAGGCACAGTCTTCGCTGAGCTTTGACTTTATAGCGTTCACAATCTTCGCTGCCGTGATGGCTGGTTTCGGACTTGTTCAGAACAACGTTACCATCATTGTAGCATCAATGCTGCTTTCGCCCCTTATGGGACCCATGCTCGGTGTCGCTCTCGGCTACGTAGTTCAAGATCGGAATCTCTTCGTCAAGGGAACGGTGAACGAACTCATTTCTCTGGGGCTCTCACTTGCTGTTGGAGTTATACTAGCAGTTCTTCTTGCTGTTCTGGACCCGAATGTGATGACAGTTGTGCAAGATGATTTCAACAATGGTGTCGTCACTGAGATCACTCGAAGAGGTGGACTTGGTATACTCCCACTTCCGTTTTCGTCAATAGATGTTGGAGTTGCCATCTTCTCGGGTGCAGCAGTGGCGATTTCAGTCACAAGGGGCGACATGTCATCGCTGGTCGGAGTTGCTATCTCTGCTGCTCTAATGCCACCGGCTGTCAATGCCTCTCTCATGGTTGTTTTGGGAGCTCTTACCGGTTCAGCTGTTGGCGTCACTATCGGGGTGAACTCGTTCCTACTATTGGCGATGAACATCATACTCATTGACATAGCAGCGATAATCATGTTCAGAATAAAGAAGCTCACAGTGATTGCTGACAAGTCAGCTACTTGGAAAGCGGTCACTGAGTTCAGACAAACTCGGTCAACAAGTCTGTACCACGTTGCATCTGAGGAACCTGCCGAAGCTGCGGCGAAGTTCACGCCTGCTCCGACACCTAGTCCAAGAACAGAAGATGCAGAGAAGGATCCACCTGCTGAAAACGAAGCGTCATAGGGCGACAACTGTGGGCAAGTTGAGTTGTGGTAATACTCGAATTCTAGAGGAGTCTCGAGCGTTAGTCGTGACTAGGAGATATCTCCATGGGTGCGAATGGGACAAAGAACAAGCTGATCAAGGGTCTCACGGAACATGACATTCTTACTTTCGAGGAAGAGAAGATGAGATTTCAGCGCAGGCAAGGTAGGAAAGTGACCGACCTCGAGTTCTTGAGGTATCTGCTTATGTACGCCTCCCGTCCTGTGATATCCGCAAAAGAAGGTATTTCAAGGGGCTTCATTACTGGCCAAGGACCTAGATACGAGAAGGGTGACAGAATCCTCGGCAGAAGCACCAAGAGCCGGTAGACTGGATGATTCCATGCCTCTATCTATAGAATCTGACC
>JBHLPB010000231.1:0-4214 GCA_048939905.1 Promethearchaeota archaeon | reverse complement strand
ATGCGGGCTGCTCCTTTGAAACGCACCATAGGCTCATTCAACCATTCTGCTGAGTCAGCGTGCCAGACTCTAGGCCGTGTTAAAAAGTTATCCTCAGTTCTAATGACATGTCAACCTGTTTCAGTCGGTCCTGCGCAACTCAGCACTCATCTCCCGCCGCTCGGCATCGGTGGATTCAACTCTCTTCTGTTGATTTCGAGTTTCAGCAATTGCCTGGGCTAGTAGATGGTAGCACATTTGCGCTTCCCGCTCTATGACGACTGAATGATAGAAACTACGACATGTGCAGAACACCCTAGGGATGACCAGATACTCTCTGCGCTTTCCCTGCACAATCCATTTCGTTGTTTCACTGGGATGAAACAAATGCTCTAGCACTCGCCCCTCCTCAACTGCCCTGAGAGCCCGCACGAACCTCTTACCGTACTTGGTGCGAAAGTACTCGATGTCGCTCTGTGTCAGCTCTTCTTTGCCAAGCATCTTGATTTCTCTAGAGGGGAGGGACATGTTTCTCACTATCAGTGTCAGACGGTCAGGTTAAAATGTTGTAGGATTGATGACCAAGGTCAATAATGGAGGCTATTTTCGAAGACCGGGCTTTGGTGGTCAAAGCAGATGACCTAAGAGCCCTCATAATCGCCGATCTTCATCTTGGCTTCGAACATGCTCTCTACGAAACGAAGGGAATTGCGTATCCAGCCCAAGATGCAAGTATGCTCAAGAGGATATCATCACTTGTCGGGAAACATACGATTGAAGACATCCACATAATAGGCGATGTCAAGCATTCAATCACTGTAGATAGTCGTCCTAATTGGCAGTCAGTACCTGACTTCATGTCAGCTCTCACAGACCTATGCAGAATCCATGTCATTCCAGGAAATCATGACGGGGACCTACTCGCTCTTCTGCCGAGGAATGTTACACTAGTAGATGTTCGTGGCGCAGTAATAGGTGAAGGTGAAGAAGCAATTGGGCTCCTACATGGACATTCTTGGCCATCTCCTGAGGTGCTAGGGGCGCAGATGCTCGTGATAGGGCACAATCACCCGACTCTACGAAACGTGAGAACTGTCGATGCGCCTGAGATAGATCGGGCTGACAGGCGACGATTTGCTGGCGTGATTCCAGTCATTCTGCGCTCGAAATTGGACAAGACCTGTGTACGCCAGAGTATCGGCGCTCCAGAGGCTCCTGACGACTCGGAGGGGGTTGTTGTCACTCTTCCAAGCTTCAATGAGCTCTTCTCAGGGGTGCAGGTCAATACTCCGAAGACGACCTTCTATGGGCCCTTCTTTGAGAATGGCTGTGCTAGCATTGTCAAATCGGATGTATACAGCATCGCGGGTCTGTATCTGGGTACTGTAGAGTCACTACGGAAACGTTTCAACGAAATGATTAAATGATTCTCCCAGAGGGTTCCCTCTGGCCATGGGTCGGTGGTCTAGCTTGGTATGATTCTTGGTTCGGATCCAAGGGATCGCGAGTTCAAATCTCGTCCGGCCCACCATTTGCCCTTTTCCTAGGATAGAAGACCAGTTGAGATGGCATGTAGTACCACCGCTGCAGACCCAGATGCGCCGATGTCGACCTTGGCTTTCAAGCTAAAACAGTCGCCTATGTCCATCTCTTTTCTAGAAAAGGACTTGTTGCTACCGGAGAATGCAATTACAAGTCGTTCTTTGGACTTGACCCGACTCACGACATCATCGATGTCTATGCGATTCTTGGTGAGGACAGGAGATGTAATCAATAGTGGACGTTCCACATTCAGAGCATCTAGAATATCGCGGAGGTCCGGTAGAACCATGAAGCTCCCTTTCATCTTCATAGCAAGGCGGTTTGCCTCTGGCACCCCGGTCTGTGCTGCAGATCCTTCAGCTTTGGTGACGACGAAGTTCGAAAAACCAAGTCCATAGACTACTTGTGCGGTTTCAACCACTTTGCTGACCGCATGAACATCATGCAGCACTACATAGACATTCTTCAGCAAGTCACTCAATATGCTTCTGTACCTCCTCTGCAATCAAATGAGAGATTAGGGGTGGAACACTCTCACCCACTTGATTGTACTGATTGTCCGTCGGACCTGTGAAAACAAATGAGTCTGGGTAGCTCATGAGTCTTGCGTGCTCTCTAACCGTTAGAAGTCTATCTTCAAATGGATGTATGTACCGCGAAAGACCGATTATCGAGGTAGACACCTGGTCGGGTGAGAGTCGTACCCAGTTCGGCATCATGCGCCTCTTGGACACTCGAAAGCGCTTGACTCCACGCCGCCACCGGGTCTTTCTAACAAGTTTCATCTTGTCCTCGGTCAAGGGGTGAAGGTCGTGGTTAGCGACATGTTCACCCAGCGAAAAGAGAGCATCTACGCCCAACGGCGGGAGGTCTCCAATTGCCTCCATGACTCGCGGGGGGATTCCTCTAGGAAGATTGAATCTCAAATTGCTGATGAACACTCTGAGGCGCTTTGAGGGGTTGCCGTGTTGATGAGCGCGCACCATATTGAACCGGATATTGTCAATTCCCAGCCGTTCGAACTCCCGTCGGACAATCTCGCCGCCACCCCTATGTAGCAATGCAGCCACATTCTCAACCACGAAAACTCTGGGCTCCAGGTCCCCGATTAGCCTGATGGTGTCGAGAAGAAGCCTTGCTGTTCCTGTGCCATAAATCCGTTCGGCTGCCGGAGTGTCACTGTCAGGATTTGCACGACTAAACTCTTCACAGGGCGGAGAGGCGACTATGATGTCAGGTTTGCCACCAAGCTCGTTCAGAATGCTATTTGAGTGGGTTGTTCCGATGTCCCATTGGAGTGTGTCTGCTGAGGGATAATTCAGTGTGTAAGTGGCCAGCGCAAAGGAATCAATATCCACAGCCAGATGTATATCGCTGGAGTATGATACGAAACCCGACGAGAAGCCACCTGCCCCTGAGAATAGGTCCAACACCTTCATGTCTGCTGGACATTCTGGACATTGTGAACATGAGTCTTGCGCACAGAACGTTCTGGTCACGCTTGGGTTAGGCCTGAAGGAAGAGTTCAAAAGTGGCGATACGCCTTCCCGCTGCAAATCTCAGTGACTGAGTGTGAGAGAATGGGAAGAGGCACTGGACGCGGCAAGAGCATCTTGTTTGGAGAGCATTTCGTTGTCTACGGCCTTCCAGCGTTAGCTGCAGGCATATCTGCAGAAACGGTAGCACTCGTAAGCAGATCTAAGAACCTAGGTTGGAGAATAGACGATAGACGACCTGAAGTGCCTGGTTACAAGGCCAAGAAGCTGGATGAACAGGCTGTTTCAATCAACAACGTGCTCATGGCGGCAGGATTACACATGAAGGACAAAGGCATCTTCATCGAATATGAGGGCGATTTGGTCTGTGCCTCGGGATTCGGAGCCAGTGCTGCAAGTTGTGTGTCCTTGGCCCGTGCACTCAGTGATGAATTTGGGCTCGAATTTGATGACGATAAGATAAACGAGATTGCATTCGAGGGGGAGAAGGGGTATCATGGTACTCCGTCAGGAATTGATAACACAGCCTCGACATTTGGAGGCCTCGTCTGGTACGTGAGAGATCTTGATGGGGGCGCCCCCACTTTTGAGAAGCTCAGGCTCAAGAACTCGATTCATCTAACAATAGCCTCTACAGGCCTTACCGCAAGCACCACAGAAGTCGTTGGTGACGTTCGGGCCAAGAAAGAGCAGGATCCTAGTTGGTTCCGGGAGATTGCTACGGAGTATGAAAGCCTAGTTCATCAAGCGAGAGATGCGCTGCTCGAGTTTGATCTCGATAAAGTTGGAGAACTGATGAATAAGAACCATGAATTGTTGCAGAATCTGACTGTTTCCTGTAAAGAATTGGATGAAATGGTTGAGATTTCGAGAAAGAGTGGAGCTCTTGGAGCGAAACTTACTGGAACTGGACGCGGGGGCAACATGATCGCCATCGCTCCAGATGGAGAAATCCAGAAACGGATTGGTGATGCTTTAGAGAAGATTGGAGCCCCTCTTGTCTACAACACTACCTTCGGGCTCTAATTGGGGTGTGAAAATGATACTTGAGAGATACATAGAACATCTTCTCAAAGATGGAAAACTCAGGAAGATAGACATTGGTATATCCAAGAATCTAGAGATTGCGAGTGTCTTGTATTCAGTAGAACCTATGCCGGCACTATTTGAGAACGTCAAGGAGTCCGATTTCAGGGT
>JBHLPB010000230.1:0-4225 GCA_048939905.1 Promethearchaeota archaeon | reverse complement strand
AAGAATGAGTTGAGCGGTTGATGATAGTCGAGTTGGCGATAATAGCGCTGATTTTCGTCTTTGCGGCGGCTACGCCGCTCATATTCCCGTCATTGATGATACAAATGATTTCACGCATTCTTGTCAATCGCCCAAACGACTATGATGGCTGGGTCTACTACGGCGGGCTTCTTGAGAAAGCAAGGCGGTATGAAAACGCGGCTGACGCACTGGTGACTGCTGTCACACTTCGCCCGAACCTGTCAGAAGGTTCGGAGAAGCTTGGTGATGTCTATGCAATCCTCGGAGATTCAGAACGTGCAATTGAAGTCTACCGCCTTGCTGCTGATTAATAGATGTGAGCCTCGGGAACCAATTTGAAAATCAACGTCTACGCTTAGGCTTCTTCTTTCGTAGCTCGAAGCGATCTGAGAAAGATCTGGTTGCCTTCTCACGCTCTCGCTCGGCCTTTGCGGCCTTCTTCTGACGAGAACAGTTCATTCTAGCTGCCCGACCTAGTCGTGTCACTCGCTCGGCCTCCTTCTCGTCGCCCTTCTTCTTGTAGAGTCTGCGTGAGCGTTCCCAAGCTTCTGAGGCAGAACAGAAGTCCTCAAGTCGTGCATAGTTGGTCGCCTGCGCATCAAACAGGTCGGGGTCGTTCTTCACAATTGATGTAAGCCGGTCCCACGCCGTTCTGGCGTCTGCCCATTCTTCCAGCTCCATTAGAGTGAAGCCGAGATTTCGTAGAGCTGAAGTGTGTTTCTTATCCCGCACCAGTGCGCTTCGAAAGTGCTTGACAGCATCCTTGAGTCTTCCAGCCTTATACTCTACCATGCCCATGGTATTGACAATGGATGCATCAGTGGGGTCAATCTCGTAGGCCTTCTTCAACGCCTTCATCGCAGACCTGTGTCGCTCAGCACGCAAGTTCACGTCAGCCAGAACGCGCCAAACCTCAAGGTCGTCTGGAGCAATCTTTGCTGCACGTTCTGCAGAATTGATTGCCTCCTTCCATTTCTTCTGAAGTGAGAGAGCAATGGCTTGATGGACGAGGGCGGGTGTCAAGTCTGAGTCCAGGGACAATGCGTGGGAATAACTTGCAACCGCCGCCTTGAACTGCCCCAATTCGAGTTCAATATCCCCCTTGCGGACCCACAAAGCTGGTTCGTCAGTCATTGATTCCGTTATTCTCTCGTAGCACTTTAGTTCCTCTTGAGAACGTCCCATGACATGAAGAGCCTGAGCTTTGTCATGCAGTATTCCGAGGTCATCAGGAGACAGACTCAGTGCACTCTCAAATGCTTTCAAGGCCTTGTTCGCCTTGTCTGGGCCCAGCGCCAAGAGTACACGACCGCGATTGACATGAGCCTCAGACATCTCCGGATCTAGTTGGATAGCTTGGTTGAGACTCCGCAGCGCGTCACCAAACATCTCCATCCTAGCAAGAACTACTCCCTTTGCATTCCATGCAGAGGCGTCGTCTGGATTCGCCTCTAGATGGTCCTCTATTGCGTTTAGAGTGTCTCTCGACGAAACCATCCGAATCAAGAGGGCCTAGGCGAGTCTATTGAAAAAGGTTGAGCGCACCTACACTCAGAGGCCGTCAGATATAGATACAGGTTAGACATGCACAGCCATGCTTGGCGGAACGCACTATGATGGACAAAGTCAAAGCAGCAATATTCGACCTAGGTAGCACACTCTATCGGACAACACGACATCTTGGCGATGTACACAGGGATTTCCTAATCAAGATGGGGCTGGAGAAATATGCTGAATTAACAGACCCACAACTAGAAGGAGCACAGTCCCGGGGACCTGATATGTGGCTTGATAGCCGCATGCTTCGAAACAATGTAGACATCCACTGGGAGCCGACCAGGGAGGAATGGATTGAGTATGATCGTCGGCTACTGAAGGAGATTGGTGTTGAAGGTAGTCTTGATGAGCTTGTAGAGAGGTATCAGCAGGAGTGGGACGAGTATCTGAGCAGATCAAGATACGTACTTCTGGATGGATGCAAGGAAACACTTGAAACACTCCTAGAAAGAGGTTACAGGCTTGGCATTGCCTCGAATCGCTTTGGAGACCCCAGACCGTTCTTGGAGGAAGACTCCATTCTGTCACTCTTCGATTCTATTGAGTACACAAACGTGCCCGGCTACAAGAAACCCTCTCCTTTCATGCTGCTGAAAGCTGCAGACGACCTTGGAGTCAACCCCAGACGATGTGTCTATGTGGGCAATTACGTGAAGTATGATTTGGAGGCTGCGATACGTGCCGAGATGCTTCCGATTCTGATAACATGGTGCAATCCGGAAGAGAGAGAGAATGCGCCTCCTGATACTGTGATAATCGACCACATCAGAGGACTACTCGGTCTGCTCAAGTAGTGCGGATAGAGAACCACAATGCTAATTGGCATCCAGAGCGTGCAAGTCTGTGCTGATGAGGTTTAGACGATACGGTATTCTGGCACTGCTAGTGGTGACTTCTCTCAGTACTGTCAGCATATCTGTACAAGCACAGAGCAATCATAGCCTCCAATGGGGAGTCGAGCTTGGCCAAGAAGTAACGTATGCTCTTCAAAGGAAGATGCTAGACCCTTCCTATTCATCGTATTTTGCCGACTATGCTCCCTTCCTTACAGAGATGAACGAAGGTCAGAGATTGACTGCACAAGTGACTCACTTGGATCCGATTCCTAGCATCATAAATGAGTCGTCACAAATGCCCCGCTCAAACTGCACTCTGATCCGACTGAATGACTCTGAAGTAATCATGGAGGACATGTTCATGATTGCTGTGCCAGTTGGAGACTGGGATTTCACTTCCGAGATGAGCAACTTCAGCTTCTTCGAAGAGGCCACGATAGTTGATACAGAAGATGAGTGGGGGACGGTCATTGATGCAACATTCGTGATGGCTCTCTTCCCTGTTAGTATTCACATGGAGATGATTTACGAGAAGACCAACGGTACCATGAAGGTCATGCAAATGCTTGTCAACTTCGCAGGGAGCGACATCATAGATGTAATCTTCGCACAGTGGTATCCTGGTATGCCGCTGGTCCTGCCTCGCACTTGGCAACCTCCATTCTTGCTCACCATAACCATTATCGGAGTCGTAGGAGTAGTAATCATCTTCTTTGGCCGCAGGTGGTACAAGAGAAGGAAGCTCATCGTTGAAGAGGCGGGAGGATGATTGGTTTGAAACCGAAGAACAAAGAACCAAGAAGAATCGCGTGCGCGGTTGGAGGATCGCAAGTGACTGTCGAGGTTGGAGAAGAGTTCTATTACGAGTTCAGCAGACATGAGTCCGTTGGGGAAGACGCAGAGTTCGAGATGGATGATACGACAGTCTTCATCCATGAGAAGACCGAAACCGAATACCTACACCCAGAGCGAATGAAGCCAGGATGGACAGGAGGCGACGCAGAGAAAGGAAGGTGGTTCTTCAAGGCGCTACGTCCAGGCAAGGCGACATTGACCGTGCGCACAATGTTCCGCTTTGAAGTACAAGATGTATGTAGAATTGAGATTACAGTGGTATTCTAGCTCTGGAATGTATCGATGACTATCCAGTCTTCACGCCCCATGCGAATGTGTAGCCTGCAGAGTAGTCTAGCCGTTCATTCTCTTCATAGGCAAGTTTGAGTGCCTCAAGA
Organism: Promethearchaeota archaeon; assembly: GCA_048939905.1. GTDB lineage: Archaea > Asgardarchaeota > Thorarchaeia > Thorarchaeales > Thorarchaeaceae > SMTZ1-83. The sequence goes on along the minus strand of JBHLPB010000230.1, from coordinate 579 downwards.
CCCTCTTGATAGTCGTCATCACGAATCTTGTGTAGCATAGAGTAACCCTTTCTGGAAACCGTCTCGAGATACTCCTCTCCCAAGATTACTGGTGCAAACTTGAATGATTTCGACCACACTCTGTCGAAACCAGCTTCGGACATAGCAGACTCGATTGCTGGAATGTCGGGGTACCTGGCCTTGTCGATTTCAACGGTAGCCGGAAAGAAACGAGATGTCATCCTCTGCTCGATTTGTACGTGAGACTGAGTGACAATGCAGAGATGACCACCAGCCTTCAGAACACGGGTCGTTTCCGCCATTGCAGGTACAAGCCCTCGAAGATGATGCACGACTTCCGTCATGAACAGCATATCGAAATGTCCTGCAGAAAAAGGAATGGCCTCAGCGGCGCCTTGAACAAACGCAATCTCTGGTGCCTTTGATAGTGCTTCTCTCAACATTCCCAAGGAGGGATCCAGTCCAAAGACTTCGGCATCCACGGCCTTCTGGAATAGTAGTGTGTTGTTTCCAGTCCCACAGCCAATGTCGAGCACCTTTGAATCCGATTGAGGAACAAACTCTTCTAGCAAATGGAAG
>JBHLPB010000229.1:0-4231 GCA_048939905.1 Promethearchaeota archaeon | reverse complement strand
ACTCTCCATACTTGCGCTCAGAGTAGATGTGCTCGAGATACGGTCGTGCCCTCAGCAGGAACAGGTTGGAGTATCTGGCCGTGTCCGCGGGCGAAACGTCAAAGATGTAGCACCATGTGTTCAGGACCTGGGTGTGCTTTCTGCAGGAGTCAATGAAGTCCAGTTCCGGAAGGCTGTGGATGGGTACAACCTCATGACAGAGGGAGTTGCCCGGGTATCCGTGGACCTCCTGAACGAAACCAAGGAGTGGTTCTCTGTCCGGAAATGGAAACTGGGTCATGGCAAAGTTGCGGAGGGCTGCTCCCCCAATGTTGAGTCTGTGGTTCAAGGGCCCGACAGACTTGTCAGAGCTCTTGACCCGTCGGACCTCCTTGTTTCCATAGGCCGCTGCAATCTCGAAGAGCATCTGGAGCGAGTTCTTTCGGATGTTCTTCTCTGCGCTTGTCAGGCAGGAGAAGTCGGGGTGTCCACTCTGTTGAGACCGGTGGTGGTTGGCCCTTGCCTTCTGCCAGATACTTTTCGAGCTCTCATAGAGATGGGCTGTGTTCTTGTTCTTCATCGATCGCTGGATATAGAGAGACGTGGAGAGAGATGTCTTCAGGGACTTAGTAAGGACTAGGTTGGGATGAAATGGCATGATCTTTGGCGGTCTTCCTCTCCCACGCGACATAGTAGATGAATCCTAGAAGAGTTATTTTAGAATGTAGTGATTATATCAGGTAACCATATGATATTTATTTCGCTCCTTGTCAGCGTCAGCCGACAGCAAAACAATATTATAATATATGTTTGATTTAATTACTTAATAAGTTTAAATATGTGTGTCGCCAGCAAAAGTACGAGTTCAAAACCTCTCCTTCGAACCAGAATGGGAGTGAACTCAGCTGCTGACTGAAACAGGTCAGAAGTTTAAATATGTGAAGGCGAAAATGATGGGGCGCTCCAAAGGCGTGACAATCTCTGTCAAGGTTCCTGTTGCTTGGGACAAGATGACCAAGCGGAAAAAACAGAGAATCAGACAGATTGTTGGCCGGGACACCCGTATCATCCGTTCCTTCTTGGGCATAATTGAACAACATGAAGCCGCGTTGTTGACAGGTCGCAACAAGACCAGAATTGATGATGGAGCCCTTGACTGCCTAGCCATTACTGCTATACATGTGACATCTAAGTATCAGCAACGACTCTCAGTCCCTCACGACATCAAGCGTCGGTTTCCACGATGCTCTTCGAGCGAAATCATAGAGTGTCGAAGAACAGCCATTGCACTGTATGAAAGCTACCTTGCTCTCAGACGCAGGAAGAGTATGAACCCTGCTCGACCATGCGTAAGCAACAGGAATGGCAGAATCCCTCGTTGGGTCTATACTCAAAGATTCAAGGTTGTGAAGAACCCCTCGTCTGTTGCAAACTGGTGGTTGGATCTGATGGACTCCTTCGATTCCACTCGTGTGACACGGACCATTCACAATAGGTTGCTAATCCCTCTCAAGATGTCTGCATTTCACGCTAACCAAATCGAGAGAGGTGATGTAAAGGCTCTTCAGATTCTCAAGGACAGAACAGGGAAATGGTGGGTGAATCTTGCCATCAGACTAAGAGATGTGCAGGCACCCGGAACCAGTACGTTTCCTCCAGCCGTTCTAGGAATTGACTTGGGAATAAGAAAGGCTGCATGCACCTCACTTGTGACTCCTCATAAGGTCCAGGAAACCAGATACTTCGTCCAGCGAGACAAAGTCCAAGCTATCGAGCAATATGATCGACTTGTTGCAAAGCTTCAAAGTGAGATGGAGATTAGACGCAACAGAAGAGAGTCATATAGCGAAGTAGCTGTCAAACTGAAGCGCCTGAAAAACAAACGCGAAAACATCTCAAAGGAATACGACCGAGTGCTACTTCGTCAACTCACAGACTACATAGTTGCTCTGTCTGAGAAGTATACGCTATATGTTGCTCTTGGCAGGTTGAAGTACATACGAAAGAAGGCCCGTCGTGGCAACCGTAGAGGCCGTGACCTTCGGAGGATGGTCAATTCGTGGTCTTTTGCAAGGATCACTAACGGGCTAAAGCATCAACTGTCACAACATGGATGGTTGGTTGATGGGAAGAAGGCACGGTTCAAGGTGGTTTCCGAAGCATGGACATCTTCATTATGTTGGAAATGCGGCTCAAAGGGCAGACGTCCTAGGCAGAATCACTTCGTCTGTCCATCATGTGGCCATCAAACAAATGCTGACAGGAACGGAGCTATCAATATCGCTGGACGCCTAATCATGCTCACGGATTCACTACACTCTGTGAGAGGACGAGGAAAGTGGGTGGACGCTGTGAATGCAGGGAAGAACCCACATCTGATGTCTTTACTCCTTACAAGGGGTGGTGTGTCACACTCCAAGGAGTCCGCGGCTGTTCACTTTGTCCAAACGGACCCTCTCAGTTTTGGTGACGAGTCTGAGAAGAGTGATGATGACCCCGCCGTGGTAAGTGCTGTGGAAGATCTCCCTGTCGTCGAGAGTGACACACCGGCAGATAGACAGGAGAAGGAAGCCAGGTCTATGGGAGGGACTGTGTCCCGATGATGGTAGACAGAATCCCGGCTAGCCTCTGGGTGACGCCAGAGTGCGATGGCAACATCTGGTTGGGAAGGGGTGGAACACAGAAGTCTCTTGCAGTTGATGTTCGCTCAACTCAAACTAGAAACAGGTCAAGAGCTACGTCCCGAATCTTGAATCTATACAGCGACAATAGAGCAATCCTTTTAACGAATCTGACTAGCACAGAGCCGCAATCGGAGCGTAGCTCAACCTGGTAGTCTGATGTTCATTCGTGCATCAGGCCATAAGCAATGGACTGTAGATCCATCGGTTGTCGGTTCGAATCCGGCCGCTCCGACCATCTCTCCTTCTTCGAACTAATACAACGGATGGCAAGCCAGAAAAGGGAAGGATATGAAACAGTCTCGGAGGGCCAGCCTGTTGAAGGCGATTGTTGTTACCTTTCCGTTGGTGAATCTGGTAGCTGTCCCGATATATGTCGCCACTAGATTTGTCATCAAGAATCGTGCAACGCGCACAACTGGCTGTCTTGCAGCATTCGCGGTCTACATTCTATTGACAGTGGGCTTCTTCGCACCGGAGGCACACCTACTTCCGGGCACAATTGAGCTACTCATCCTGATTGCATTGGTGATGCTTGCTGATATTGGTCTACAAGTTCACGCTCTGGATGAAACTGAATGAACCCAAGGAAGTCAGGAATCCGTCCCGACCGCTCTTTCTGAACAGGCTCCGAACGAAAGCGTGGCCGTCTTTCATGATATCAGGGAACAAAGGGAGTTATCTATGTCAGAGTACCAAGAAGAACTGAAGACCAATGAGAATGACATTGAAAGCTCAACATCCCTTCTCACTCTATTCTGCCGTAAGATCACACGGCTGGTGGCAGCTGGCTCCCTTCTCATTTGAAGAAGACCCTCCAGTTCTCAGCTACACTCTACAGTTGGTTTCCGGTAGGGTCGTGGGGTTGAGTATCAGTGAAACGACCGAGGGCGTTCGTGTCGAAACAGAAGATAGTATGACCTCGGAAGAGAAGAAAGGAGTGAAGGAAATTGTCACCTGGATGCTTGGACTAGACCTAGACTTCTCGTCCTTCTATGCGTTAGCAGGGAACGAGCCGAAGCTGGCACGCATGGAGGAGAAGGCCCAAGGCCGGGTGCTCCGGTCGCCCACACTCTTCGAAGACACCATCAAGACAATACTAACGACAAACACCCTGTGGGCTGCCACAATACGCATGAATGAGAACCTGATACAACAATTCGGCAAGCCCCTGAAAGAGGATACTTCTCGTAGAGCATTCCCAAAACCCAAGCGACTCTCTGAAACTAACGAGGCCATCCTACGAGAGAAGACGCGACTTGGATATCGTGCTCCCTATGTGTTGAAACTGGCAGAGTCGGTCACCTCAGGCGAGATTGACTTGGAGTCTTTCAAGCACTCGAATCTCCCCACCGAACAGCTGCGTAAGAAACTACTTGGGATCAAGGGCGTGGGCGACTATGCAGCAGCGAATCTGCTAATCATTCTAGGACGTTACGACTATCTTCCTGTTGATTCCTGGGCACTGAAAGTGGTTTCACATGAGTGGCACGGGGGTGTCCAAATCGGAAAGAAGGAGGTGCAAGACGCCTTTGAGAAGTGGGGGGACTGGAAAGGACTAGCCTACTGGT
>JBHLPB010000228.1:0-4288 GCA_048939905.1 Promethearchaeota archaeon | reverse complement strand
GAGTTGTCAGGCGGCTACTACAATATCACAGTTGAATCTCCAGATACGGGTGCATACCAGATGGCCTTTAGAGCGCACCTCGATGACTACCAGGACTCCACGGTGGGCTTCACGCTCATTGTGGGGTACGTGACGATGGAGATATCAGATGTACACGGATTGACAGCGATTGAGGGACAAGATGTTGAGTTGCGTGTGAGTGTTGTAAATGCTGATAGCGGTGACCCAATTATCGGGGCCACAGTCGAGTATCTGATGATTGTCGGAACAGACGTAGGTACGCTCGAAGAGATGGTGGAAGTCAGTCCAGGCGTCTACACTGCTAATATCGTGATGCCGAGCTTTGAGCATAATTCCACTCTGAGAGTCTTTGTTACACTAGGCGACCATGAGCTGCAGGGAGGATTCTTTGAGGCTCGAATGACCTCGCTTGAAAGCGAGGCTGCAGCACTCGGAAGAACTCTTCAACGGGTGTTCCCATTCGCAATACTATCTTTTGTGGCGGTGGTAGGTCTAGCTGGTCGCAGGACGTACATCAGGCGTGAAAGAGAGAGGAATTTTGAAGCAACGATTGTCAAGCGGCGCTTTGACGACATACAGAGCCTCATAGGAGTCATTGTCCTGCACAAGAACACCGGGATACCAATCTTCTCCAAGATGGTAAAGGGTGGAATCGACGGGATGCTCATTTCAGGTTTCATAACAGCGATTACTAATTTCAGAACCGAGTTCAATGTCGATCAGGAAGAGGGGGCTCTCACTCCGATATCGGACATCATCAGGACAGTTGCTACAGAGAACTTGATCTGCGCCTTCATCTCGTTGTCGTCCCCCTCTGTGGCCCAGGAACTGAGAATGCTGGAGTTCGCAGAGACAATCGGCTTTGTCTTTGACACCATGTTCACTGAACCACCAATGGTGGCTCTGGAAGATGGGACAGTGATGCAGTTCGAGGCCCTCTTTGATGACATCCTTGATGGTCGTCTTCTCAAGGAGTACAAGGTTTCGGACCTCCGCGGATTCCCGAGGAAGACCAAATGCCTTGAAGAACGCATAGATCGAATTGACAGTGATGGAGCCTTTGAGTTGGATGTACTTGCTAAGGAAATGACATCTTGTGGCCTAGAAGAGGCACGTGCCTACAAGATGATAATGGAGGCAATCGAGAACAACAATCTCGTGACAGCAAAAGTGGAGGAGATTAGGGAAGGGAAAGAAGGCGACTCTGATCCAGAGATTGTTACGAGGTGGTAGTTTCACACCCGGATTCCGATGCCAAGAAACAACTAAAACGGCGCGTTCAGAAATAAGATTGTGACGGCTAGCATCAGTGAGTTCGATCAGAGGGTTGTCCGGAAAGGCTTACTCCAGAGTGCTGAGAATGGAAAAGCCAGATGTTTGACCTGCAACCATCGGTGCCTGCTCGTTGAGAAGAAGAAGGGACTATGTGGCACACGCGTGAACTCGGAAGGCACGATTTGCACTCTAACACATGGCAACATATCATCAATAAGCAATAACCCAATTGAGAAGAAACCCTTCTTCCATTTCGCACCTGGAACAAGAGCCCTCACTGTGGGAAGTTGGGGGTGCAACGCCACTTGCCCGTTCTGTCAGAACCACGACATATCAAAGCAGCACCCATCACCTTCCATTTCACGTCATATGAGCCCCCAAAGGTTTGTTGATCTAGCCGTCAGGGGAGGAAGTGAGGGAACATCCATCTCGCTCAATGAGGCAGCCACTCTGATGTTGGAATGGAACATCGAGGTCTTCAAAATCGCTCATGCGAGGGGGTTATACAACACCATCGTAACAAACGGGTATATGACAACTGAAGCACTCGATCTGATGATAGATGCCGGACTTGATGCATCCAACGTAGACGTTAAGGGTTGTAGTGAAGGAGTGAAGAGAGTCTGCGGCATCGATGTTGAGAGGGTCTGGGAGAACCTATCGAGAATGAGAGAGAGGGGAGTCCATGTTGAGGTCACTACACTCGTCGTGCCGGGCTTGGCCGACGACAAGGATTGTCTCTTGGAGATTGCGTCACGAATTTCCGATACTCTCGGTCATGACACACCGTGGCATGTGAATCGATACTTTCCTCAATATCAGTATCAGGAGCCAGAGACTCCAGTCAAGATGCTTCTAGAGGCCAGAGAGATTGGATGGGCGCAGGGCCTCGACTTCGTATACATCGGAAACGTGTGGCAGGAAGGGCTAGAAGACACTCGTTGCCCACGCTGCGATGGTCTCGTGTATCGGAGAGTAGGATTCGAATCTAGGAATATAGGCACGGACGAAACAGGGAGATGTGCAGAATGCGGTCAGAGTCTCGGAATCCATTACTGGACTGGTCCCCAAAAAATGGAGGAGAGCGCGCACGATGCCTGATGAATCCAGATTCTCTGTAGAAGAAGAGAAGCAGGACCCGCTCTTACCTCTTCAGGTGATGTTTCGTCCGGTCGAAGCCTTCCGAAAGCTGAGAACAAGGCCCATTCTGGCGAGTCTGATGTATCTGCTTGTTACGGGAATGATCACATCGATTCTGGGGGGTCTGCTTGCAGTCTTTTTGGGGGTCAACTACCTTAATCCGAGCAACTGTGGAGGCAGTGCCCAGATATTCGCACACTGGCTTGTCTTTGTATGGCTGAACCTAGAGGAATGGGGGCTTCAACTTATACTGTTCATATTGGGCAATCAGGCTGGCTACTTAATCCTCGCGCTGTTATCTGCCCCGACACTTGCATGGATAACATCACTAGCTTCCGAATCAAGCTTTCGTGAGCTCGTCGCTCCCACGATGAGTGCAATCTGCTATGGAATGACTCCAGGCGTCCTTTTTGGATGGATTCCAAACCCAATCTTTCTCTTTGGGCTAATGGCCCTCGTCTATCAGGCTGTGGCATTCTGGACTATGCTTGAACTGACAAAGGGAAGAGCAGCAGCATTGATGCTTGTCTGGCTTGTGTTGTTCGGACTGCTTCAGGACTTGGCGGCTTCTCTGTTTGGACTCATTCTGCAGGTGTGAGAGCTATGTTTCTTCCATGCGTTCCAATTCGAACACCACAACGTTGTGAGGATCCGGACATGAAACAAAGGCCTTCTTTGAATCTGGTTCCCAAGGAAGTGCCCCACCAAATTCGAGAACTGTCAAGAACGGAAACATTGAGTTGTAGGCCCACCTGCAGACTCTAGCTCTCTCCTCATCCTTGGTAAGGTCAAACTCGTCCCCCAGCTTGTACAAGCCACAGGGTTTGGAGTGCGGTTCGCTCCTGAGCTCGGCGACGCGGGCAACAATACGATATCTCTTGGACATTGGATTCTACTCCTGACTCTGGCGCACGGCATTCGGACTAAAAGGTGATTCCCTCTGCGCTGCATACCACAGCCAAGGAATGGGAGCCTTTGTTACTCGATACCGATTCGCTTGGCGAACTTGACGAGCAGGAACACTACGAAAGCGATGATTAAGAACGTGATTAGCTCACCGATGAAATGCCCAACCATGAAAGGCCCAAACGCAATCTCATTCCAGGCCACATCTGGAATGAATATGGTTACCAGTGGCATGATCAGGTCGGCAACTAGCGCCTGGACCAAGAGGCCTAAGTAAACGCCCAAGATGAAGGCCACTGCAAGTCCGAGAACCTTGTACTTGGACAGGAAGGTTGTGAACTCGTTGATGAAGCCTTTAGGGGGCGGGGGTGGCTCAGAAGGCGTCAATAGTTTCCGAATCTCTGTAAGCTGCTCAAGAATCTGTTCGTCCGTCGACATTACGGCATCTCTCCGTACTATGTGCCAAGAATGATGAACTAGGCGCGATTTATACTTATCACCTGGTCAAGGGATTCAAAGCATCTGGAATCTCTAGCTGACCTGCGACGTGCTCTACTATCTGATCATTGTACATCAACTGCAGCAGCCTGAGTCCCAGAGCGAGTGATGATGTCACACCAGCAGCGGTTATCACATTGCCATCCTCGACTACTCTTCTCTGGACTACCTCGCAGAACTGTCCGAGCTCGTCAAAGTAGTTGGCGTGGGTCGTCGCCTTCCTCCCCTCCAAGATTCCTGCGGCAGCCAGAATGAGTGCACCGCTGCAGACTGAGGAGATGGGATTCCTAACCGCAAACTCTGAAACCTTGGACAGGAATCTGGAGTCCTTCATGAGAGGCCTTACTCCTCTACCTCCAGGTAGTACCACAAGTTCGTATGATTCAAAGTCGTCCGTCACCTTGTGTGGACGCACGAGTAGCCCATTAGCACATTCTATGAGGTCTTC
>JBHLPB010000227.1:0-4339 GCA_048939905.1 Promethearchaeota archaeon | reverse complement strand
CCTGAGATTCTGACAGCCTTTACTGCCATCTTCTGGGTATGGTTGGTAATCACGCTGGAATTGAGGGGATATCTTGAGCCTCTTCTGCCAAACGTTGCGTAAATCAGATTGACACTTCGACGCGATTTCCAGATTCGATAGATAATGGAAATCGCTGAGCGAAACGCACTGATTCCTCTTACGTTGACTCCAAAGGAAGTCTGAGCCTTTTCCAGGTGGTTGCAGTTTCAAAAAACAGCGAGGGGGCCCCGCGTAGCAGGGCCATATAGACCTCTCATTCGATTAGTTGATCTAGTAGCTCGAGAAGCTCAACTATCTCCAGCTTTGAGCCGATGTCTGACAAATCCTCGCCTGTTTCCTCCTCTCTCTTCTTGAGTTCCTTAACTGCGTCGCTGAAGTTCGTTATACAGAACGGGCAACTGGTCAGCAACACCTCAGCACCAGTTGAGGCGGCCTCTCTGACTCTCTCGAGAGCAGTCTCCATGGCCATTTCGGAGAATTGAGTCTTCACTCCACCACCTGCTCCGCAGCAAAAACTATCTCCCTTTATCCTGTACATCTCAGTCAGCTCAAGACCAGGAATGGCCGCCATCACTTCACGCGGCCGATGGTACCACGCCTCCTTTGCTTTCTTGGCCTTTCTACTGTCAATGAGCCAGTTGTCAGACTTCTCAAGGATATCTTTTTCGATTGCTAGACCGATATGCCGTATGGTATGACAGGGGTCGTGCCATGTGACCCTTTTGTTGTAGGGTTTCTCTATCTTGAGCTTTCCAGCAATAATGAGGTCAAAGATTATGTCAGGAGTGTGCTTCACTTCGAAAGGTAGTGGTTCCCCGCTCTGCTTCGGATAGTCAACTTTGAATGTTCTGTAGCATCCTGCGCATGAGAAGGCCAACATGTCGAAGTCTTTGAACATCTCCAGGTTCTCTCTCATAACTTTCTTGAAAGTGTCCTTCTGACCGGTTCGCAAGATTGGAGACCCACAGCAGACCTCATCTGATAGAACAGTGAAGTCAATCCCGATTTTGCTGAGAATGCTCGCAGTGTGCTTAGCTATGTGCTGCTGCCTATAGGCACCTGTGCATCCGACGTAGTATGCCACTTTCGCGTCTTCCTTGTCGAGTACTCCGTCAAACCAAGCCGTACGATCTTCCCTCGGTTCATTGTAGGGGTTCCTAAGCTCCTCCTTCTCGACTCTATCCCCAATGACCTTGTGCCTGTTGAGGGGTTCCACTCCGGCATCCATGATGGCTGCCCTTAGTTCCTCAATCACATCAACAGTATCTATTAGGTTGGGACACTGTTCTGCGCATAGACCGCAAGTGGTGCAGGCCTCGATGACTTCGAGCATCTCTTGGCTCGGCTCAATCTCGCCGTTCAGAAAGGCTCTGGCAATCCACATTCTTCCGCTGTTGAAGTAGCCTTCCCAGCCATAGATGTTACCTGAGGGGCAGGACAATAACATGCCTGTGAAGTCCTCGGATTCCCCCTCTCTGTCCGGTTCATTGGAGTACGCGTATTGACAAGCGCGGCAGTGGATGCATCGTGCATTGATTTTGCGAAGGTCCTCTAGACTAGTCATTGCAATCACTCCAGCAAGTTCTGGTTTTCTTTTGAAACTTATGTTGTGTTGGTGTTTCCATTTCCTATTCCTCCTCCAACGGGTTCGGCAGGTCTGTAACCGTCCCCCACGGGATTGCCAAACGGCCAGGATGTAGTATGAGATTCGGGTCTAGGACTTTCCTGAACTTCACAAGCATCTTATAGTACTCCTTTGCCTTTGTGAAGGTTTCAGGGGCGTGCACAAATGGGTCTGGTCTATAGTTGATCCAGCCCTGCTTTAGGAAGCTCTTCGTGGTTTCCAAGTTGAACTCGCGAATCTTGTCATAGATCCCCTCCTCATCACTATCGAAACATAGAATCGGCATCACAATTGCCTGTCTGGCATGGTCGATTGATGCCACCCACATTGTGGGTGGGAAGCCGTAGTTCTCCATTGCTGCACAGTATTCCTCCATCATGCGTGGGCTCTCAAGCCACTCACAATACCATGTGACAAAGAGGAATCCTGCCTGATAGAGCCCATATGGGACAGCAATCAGGTTAGGCTTCTTCAGTCTGGATGCAATCTGCTTGGGGTGCAGACTCTGTTGAGGACATTTCGTATTCTCCCTTGTTTCGTATTCCTTGTAGATTTCGTCTATTCGCTTGAGTGCAAAGTCAAGCTCCTCTTGAGACCATGCCCACACCTCACTGTTCATCCAGTACTCATCGATGCCTATCTTCTCATAGAACTTGTAGTCTAGAGGAACGTTAGTCTTTGGCCATCGTGTCATGACTAGAGGCCAGTTGCCGCCCTGAACCATAACGGTGTTCTCAGCAACGCCCATCTCATGTTTACCAACCTCCCAAGCCGGCTCGATTATGTGCTCCCAACTGTCACCACCATAGGCCACAATAGTCTTGAAGTGAGGATGCGGCACTATCTTGATGGCTGCCTTGGTTATTATCCCCATGGACCCCTGAGAACCGAGAAACAGACCGTCAGGATTAGGACCCACACCCCACCTGTAGAACGCCTTGGCTCCCTCAAGTGCCCATGATCCAGTTCGGAACATCTCTCCAGATGGTAGGACTATCTCAAGGCCAATAATCATGTCTGCCTGTGGTCCGAACTTGCCTGTGACCAGAGAGAACCCGCGTTCAATTGCATCACCCAAGATCGTGGCTCCAGGTGGTGCTCCATCAGGAATTGGCGGTGCCCATTCGGGCCACCTCTTCTTGAAGATTCGCCAAGCATCACCACATCGTACGCCTGGTTCGACAACCATGACACGGTTCTTTGTGTCAACCTCCATCTTGTTCATTCGTGTCATATCCATTAGAATCCCGCCGGGTTCGATTGCAGGAAGTGCAAAGCCTCCACTCAAGCCTCCCGCCGCAGGAGTAATTGGACTAAGGTTCTCATTGGCTACTACAAGAATCTTGGAAACCTCATCAGCGTTCGAGGGTCTTACAACTACCTCGGGCAGAACCGCCTCAAGACCCATGATACCTCTAGCCATGTAACTGTGAAGAAGTGGTACACTCGTTGTGACGAATTTCTCGCCACAGATAGCATTGAGCTTCGTCACCACTTCATCCGTGACTTTGTTGTAACTCACTCGAAGATCCTCCATTTCCAGTCATTAGGATCAGACTGCGGACTGTCTATAATGATATCTCGCTGGAGAGGACCCTCATAAATAGGCATCGAATCGTCAATGCTTCCAGATGCTAGATTTGTAGATCTACCCTATGCTGATTTGAAGAAACCCATTCTTCGTAGTCATAGATGAATCTCTACTGAAGGAAAGAGTCCCGCCAGGATTCTAACTTCTACTCTTCCTCATCTCTCGCTTCTTCTTCAGGTGACAGGAGTTCCTCGAGTTGAGTCTTGGTCAGTTTCTCAAGTTCCTCCATTCCCATCAGTTCCTTCATTTCGTCAGGCAGCAGGTCAATGATTTCCTTCTTCGTTCTGGTTGTCTTCGGTCTGGTTTCAACCTCTTCGGATTCAATCTCGGGTTCTGGAACCTCCTCTTCCGGTGGCTCAATCTCCGCCTCTTCAGGTAATGGTGCAATCTTCGACCCCCAGTCAGCTATTTCGGTGAGTGACCTTTTCTCGGCACCCCTTGCTCGCATCGCAGCTGTTGCTCTTGATACCCCCTTGGCCATCTTTGAGGTTGCATATGGAATGACCAATAGGAACACCACTGGCAGAAGAACGATAACGCCCAGAGAGTAGCTCCTGAGGAAGTCCATTGTGAGGACTGTGGTTCCAGCCAGAACAACTAGGAACATGAAGAACTTCACTCGGATGGATGAACCCATCTTCTCCACAAGGTCTACGCATTCCTGTTCTACTACGATGGGCGGGGTCCCCAATACTGCCATCTCGTTTAGCCTTGTGAGGCCGCTACGAATCTCTCTGTATAGATTTACGACAACTATCACAATTGACGAAACGTATGCGGCGAATATCGTGAGTATAATAGTAGGAACTCGAACCTCGCCCAACGCTATTGTTTCATCAATCACGTAGTATTTCAGCCACTCGATATGCTGACCCCAGTCAAATATCTGCGCAATTACAAGGGGCACAAATACGAGATGCCAGAGGCCGAGCACCATTCTCCTTCTGTTGAGCGTCTGAGTATGCAAGATCGACGAAGACGCATCTCGATATAGCCAGACACCATAGAGTACAAGAGAGATGCCCAAAAGGAGGACGCTCTCAAGTACAGCAATAGCATAGTTGCCTCCTCCTGCTGACACGTATGAATGAAGTATGGTCAGC
>JBHLPB010000226.1:0-4339 GCA_048939905.1 Promethearchaeota archaeon | reverse complement strand
TTACCTTTGCAGGTCTGAGCCACTGCATTAGTGATGAGCGTGTCTTCGATTCCGTAGGCAATCTTGGCGGCAGAGTTCGCCGTGAGAGGGGCTACTATGAGAATGTCCCATTTGCCCATTTGGAGTGGACCTGCTATGAAAGGGACATTCGCGTCCACCTCAACCTTGACATTGAGATTGTCGTTGATTTTGTTCCATAGTCTGTACCAGTTTAGAACTTGGCGTCCGGCCTTAGAAACAAAGACGTCAATCTTCACATCAGGCTCTTGCTGTAGCTGTACCATGAGTTCAACTGCCTCTACGATAAGATCGCCGCTTCCAGTTATTCCCCATGCAATCTTCATTTCAGTTCAACATCGTGTAAGGTCTGTCACTCAAATATGTACTTGGATGCGGGGTTTGGTCGGATTAATTAGGCGCATCACTGATGCCATCTCAAAGAAGGTTGTTCTGCATTGTATAGAGCTAGCGTTGGCATCACGACAAACATGAGACCAAAGGCCACAGGCTGGATTGCCTCCAATGCTGAACGTCTTGGCATAGATGGCATCTGGATAGGTGAAGACATAGATCTTGGCCAAGATGTGTTTGTGCTCACTGCCGCGACATTGGTCCAGGCCTCCAAGGTCCGTATCGGAACAGCAATCATTCCAGTTACAGTACATTCGATCAAGACACTCGCACGAGCGGCTGTCACATTGCATCAGACGGGGGGCGGGAGATTCATCTTCGGAACGGGAATCGGCGGAATTCAGGACCTCAAGACCCTGGGCATTTCGCTAACGAAACCGGTTTCAGAACTTAGAGAGACGGTTTCGGTGCTCCGTAGACTATGGACCGGAGAAACGGTAACCGTTGAGAGTGAGCTCATCCACCTGAAGGACTTTGACCTGGGTCTCAAGAAGCCCTTAGAGATTCCGGTCTTCCTAGGAGTTAGAGGGCCACAGATGTTGAAGCTCACTGGACAGGTAGCTGATGGTGTCATACTTTCAGGACCCTTTGACTACCTGAAAGATGCAGTTAAAAGACTGAACAAAGCCGCTGAGGATTCAGGAAGAAGTGCGAAAGATATTGAGAAGGTGGCATGGTTGCCGACAGTCCCTTCCTTCGAAGGAAGCGATGAAGGCCTTGCCAAGAGAGTTGTCGCCCTGGTTGTGGCAGACATGCCGCTGCAAGTTGTTGACATGCTTGACGTTGACAAGCAGCGTGTGACACAGATTCGTGAAGCTGTTGCGAAATCCGGACCGACTGCTGGAATCCCCTTTGTCAATCAAGAGATAATAGATATGTTCTCTATCAGCGGGGAGATTGGATATATGGTGGACAGATTTGAAGTCCTTGCCAAGATGGGACTAACGGAAGTGGTACTGGGACCTCCATTCTCAAGTAATTGGAGAGGAGCGATGACTGAAGTCTTCGATGAGATAATGAGAAGACGATAGCCTCTATCTGGATGCGGGAACATGGTTGTTTAGTACGGAAAGTAGCTTCCAAGATTCAGGAGTTCGGGATCGACAGTCCATCCCTTGGAGCCAAACCTCCAGTATCGAACGAAATCGAGCTCAGAACGAGAGCCCTTCAGCAGAATAGTCATTATCGGCTGTACAGAACGAACTCCTTCGAAGTCTTCAAGCGCACGGAACGCACGATAGTACTCAACCTGCTGGTGACTTGGTACTTGAACCCAGAGGATTATGCCCCTGGCCGACAGATAGTATGTGACCGAAGGAAGATGGACGACCGCTCTCAGAATCCGGTCCTGCCATTCTCTGTTGCAGATTATCTCGAAACAGAAGTTGGTAGGCAGTCCCACTCCAGAATAGCTAAGGAAGGGGAGAATCAGACCACGGTCGTGAGATTTGCGTATTGATTGGGCAATCTGCTTTGCATCGAAGTCCCAGCCCTCCATTCGTAGATTCTCTCTAAGAACCCTGGGTGGGTTGCGAAGTGCCTTGCTATACTCAGCTGTGACGATGAAATCGTTTGATGTTAGACCCCTTTGCCAGCCCCTACACTCCAGCAAACGCATCTGTCCGTCGCTTTCTGGAGTCTCGTCATTTTCGTCTATCTTCATCATCGCATCTGAGAACTGCCACTGGTCGTTCTTCAGGAGGGACATATTGGAGTTGGACCCTGTCGCTTCCTGTACATGGAGACTCGAATAGTCAAATAGGATAGCGGAGACGTCACTGACGTGGTCGGCAAAGAGCGAGAGGTTCTCCTCGGGGCCAGGAATGAGGAATGATGCGTACCCCAGATCAGTCATCGTAGTCTTGAGAATGTTCTTGGTGAATGGATACAGTGCAAGCCCTTCCTCAACCTCGTCCCATTCAATACCCTCGGCCAAGGTGAAGAACAGAATGTGAGAATGGGCACCAAAGGATGTCATGTCAACAAAGCCAGCGACTCGAAGGAAGTAGTTCCGTTCAAGACGTTCAATGGACCTCGCAATTGTTCTTGGAGTTGCCCCGATTGCGTCGGCTGCGTCTACGAGGGTAGTCAAGGGGTTCTTCTCGAGAATCTTCAATATGCGGAGGTCTGTCTTGCTGATCGGAGTGTCGGGGGTCAGGAGGGCGAAGGTGAATGCCGACTTGACCGAGTCTCTGGTGAAGAGATTGAACTTCTTCAGTGTCTGCAGGTTCGACACAATCCGGTCCTTGTACTCCTCGGTGAGTGGTATCAGTGTGGGATCGATTGCGTACTTTGCATATTCAGGGTTCTCCTTGAGCGTTTCAGCGGCACTGACCGCCTCTTCCAATGACAAGGCACCCTCGTACAGAGCAAGGAAGATCTTCATGACGTCGATATAGAACCTAGCAGACGGCTCCGTCACTGATGGAATCATCTCGTCGTAGGAGGTTCTTATTTGCACAGAGTCGCTGTCAGGCTTGGTCAATCTCGGATTTTCATCTCCTGGGCCTCAGTGGACCACCTGTGGCATCATTGGTGGCGAGAGCGACTGTCTTATCCTGTGTGTTCCACAAGAAACTGAAGCAGACTATCGAGCCCGTTCCATATCTGAGAGTCATCGGCTATAAATGTGCATATCGTAGAAGTAGCTCCTGCAGATTCTGAGAGTACCTGTGATATGGCAAACCAGCTTACTGACTCGGGAAGGTCGAGAATGATAGAGGTGAGGTTTCCAGTGTGTACGACTCTTGCCTTTGGAAGTGTGGTTGCCTGTACCCTGAGAAGTCGAGAGAGGCTTGAATGATCAAGCTCCTCTGATTCTTCCAAGCTGATAGCTATTCTTTGGCTGAGACCGATGTTCTCGATTCTTACGTAGGGAACAATGCGCTTCTCGCGTACAGCCGAGAGGCGACGCCTGAGTGTCCTTTCTGATATCTTTGGTCTGCCCAACTCCGAGAGATTCCTCTCTAGCTGCCGCGATGTGACGTGGAAGTCTTGTTCGATTAATGAGGCAACTATGATATCGTCTAGACTGGCACTTATTGGATCACTTTGTCTAGAGGTTCTCACATCAGGAAGTACATCGGCGTAGCCTTTTGCCGAGTCGATAGTTGCCCCAAACCTGAAACCATCAATCATATCCCACCCGCGCCCGTCAAAGAGACCCAAGTTAAGATGATTAGCGATATGTGAAGCAAACCCGTAGACCAAAGAGAGGTTGTACGGATTCTTCTTGAACCGCTCTAGCTGATCCAGAAACCACATTCCTCTCTGGCCCGGAGGAAGAAGTGCCTCGAAGTATACCCTGGTATCCATCATAGAAGACATGACGGACTTCATCACAACGACAGTCAGAGGGCTCGATGTGAGCCATCTGGAAAACTTGGGTAGGATGTCAGATCCTTCTCTGTCACTTGCCCAACCGAACACAAGTCTCAGTCCAAGCTGGCCATAGTCAAAACTGCTGCGAACTGATAGATTCCGCTCCTTCCTCAGCTTCTGCCAAATCTGATTGACAGCAGACCGGGTCACATCTAGTTCCTTTGCTAGCTCAGCTTGAGTTAGTGATGGGTCAATAGCAAGCTTTCTGAGAAGCTTGAGCGCACCGGCTCCCATTGGTTTCATTCTGGCGTTTTCCCCGTCTATACGGCATGACCGTTTGTTTAGTTAATAATGTAACTCTTGGCCGCTTTTTGAGGGTGGGAATCTGAAAAAGCGCCTGGGATTCCAAAAAACGCTCAGTGCCAAGCCCCAAGTGTTAATCTTGGCAAGCATATCCAAACTGAACCTCTTATTATGTGGATTTCGTTCTGGTAGTCTTGGATGACATCCAGGACATTGCTCCAGACGACAAGAGATGCCGGCAATGAATATCCACATACATATGAGGATAAGACAACAACCGACAGGTTTTATTAATCTAGTAAAT
>JBHLPB010000014.1:0-17868 GCA_048939905.1 Promethearchaeota archaeon | reverse complement strand
TTTGCTCTTGCTCATCTTCGTGTCAATCATGTGCCAGTCGCGAGCAATCTCGTCCTCGAGCCCCTCTGGCTCTTTCGCACCCTCGAGATTGACTAGCATATGGTGGCTAACGACGACGGGTTTCCAAAGGCCAAGCTTGGGTCCCACCTCTCTCGCAAGCATGTTAGCTCTTCGCTGGTCCATGCCGAGTTGGGTTATGTCTGCCTCCAAGTGGAATATGTCCGCGGTTTGCATGACGGGGTAGAAGTACTGAGCTACTTCCGACATCTCGCCCTCTTTCCTCCCCATGATGGTAAGCGCTCTTGTGGCCCTGGCCACTGTCGTGACTTTCGCGATTCGTACTACTCTTTCCCAGTATTCGATGGAGTCCATGGCATCAGATGCAAACAAGAACTCTACTTTGTCAGCTGGGACTCCAGCTGCCTTCCAGACCTCTATGAAGTACTCGCCTGTCTTTCTGATCTTGTTGAGATCGCCTCCCATCTTGTTGTTTATCCAAGCGAACCAATCGGCCAACCAGATCTTGAACCTGATTCCGGCCTTGATGAGATCCTTCAGCAGAAGAGGGCGGAAGACGCCAAAAGGAAGGTGCGCTATGCCTGAGGGCTCAAACCCATCATACGCGATTGGGTTCTTCTTCTCCTCAAGTAGCTGCCTTAGCTCTTCTATTGTGACAATCTCTTCTCCGACTCCTATGATGAGTTTCAGTCTTTCTTCGAGGTCCATAACCCTAGGATTCTATGAACTCTTCTTAACTGTTCTCACGGCTCAGGTTAGAAACGGATTTCTTTGTCTGCCGTCTTCGTGTTATGACCCCAAGTGCCACAAATCCGATGATGACACTGAACCACAGTGTCACAAAACGGATGAGGATCACCGCTGCAGCTGCAATCCCGGCACTGACGGCAACCAAGGCAGGAATCAGGATTCCTGCAGTGACTTCATACCCCACTAGTCCCCCAGGTGTGAACACTAGAGCACCGATTACGGACGCAGTTGAGTGAATGAAGGTGGCACTAAGCAAGAGCATCAGAGACGCAACTGTCAAAGAGGGGAGGCCCGCGCCTGCTAGTATAGAAAGGAGAAGCCAAAGCTCGATGCATTCCATGAACCAGCCTGGAATACTGACTGCTGAGGCCAATACCATTGGTCTTGGTGAGAGCGTTTTCGCTAAGGTGTCCTCAATCATCTCAGAGCTATCCTGAAACCTCTTGAGGGGACCAAAGGAAGTCACCTTCTGGAGGAAGAAGTTGTAGAATCGTGGTTGTCCCAAGAAGATGGCTCCAGCAAGCACGATTCCACCAAGTATCAGAACAGTAATGAGCTGGTCTCCAGTGAAACCTATTGCAAAACCAATCATGGCTAGAAGAACCATTGCCAGAAGGTCAGTTATCCTCTCGGCAACAACTACAGGGACTGTCTTTGCTATGGGTGTGCCATCAATCTCATTGATGAAATAACCCTTGATCGCCTCGCCAATCTTTCCCGGACTAACAGTGAGTGTGAAGCCTGCCAAGAACACTCCGAAGCTATCTGGATGAGATAGCTTCACATCAATACGGTGCAGATAGTACTGCCATTTGACATATCGGAAGACATAGTTGAGCAACGAAAGCGTCATCATTGTGGGCAGAACCCACCACTCAATCGTGGAAATTGCCGTTGCAACTCTTTCGAAATCGGAGATGAACGCGAAGACTAAGTAGACGATCATTGCAATGAGCACAAGTGCAACTAGCTTCGGGATGCTGACCGGCATGCCCCGTGGTTCAGATGATCCATTCTCCGCATGGTTCAAGGCGGCCACTTCCTAAGTCTCTGCCACAGGAAACCGGGGATGTGCACGTATGGAAACGAGCAGTGTCCCGTGATCTGTGTTCTTCCCTTCTTCAGCTCTTCATAGATGTCCTCGGCAGTTTCGATGTCCTGCAGCCAAGTCTTACCATGCCCTACTTCTCTCCAAAAGTGGCCATCACTACCGGCAGTCATCGGCTTACCAAGTCGCGAAGCGAGGTTCATCGCCCATGTGTTGAAGATGGGGAAAATGCATCTTGAGTTGATGCCTTCAATAAGGTCGATGTGCTTCCGAATATACTCAGTAGGGAGTCCCTTTCTGATAGCTGTATGCTTTCGCAGAGGGTCTCTGGGGTGGGGTACAACGGTTAGAGCGTTCTGGTCGTGTATGTCCTCAGCAATCTCAGCAAAGGTCCTATTCTGAATTTGTTCGGTGACAAATAGCCCGATAATCTCGCCATAGTCAGATGACTTGTACTCGCAAGAGTTGATGAGGAACCTCCCATCTTTCGTCATAGGTTTGGTAATCGAAGGTGCCCAATGCTCTGTCAAAGCCATTCCTCGGAGCCCCTTGCGTTTCATTAGCTTGAACAACGACTTAGGTTTGATGAAACCGTCCTTGGAGTATGACGTATGTGTATGCATGTCGAACGCAGAGAGTCTTGAATTCATTCTCTACACCTATGGAACTGGTGATTCTGGCGGCGGGAACACAGTCTGAATGAATTCGAATATTGGCTGCCAGAAGAACATGGTCACAATGAGTGTCAGTATGAATATCATAGCACCCACCAGTATTCCTAGGTCCTTGATTGCAAGATGTGGTTTCCTTCCAACAGGACTTCCAGATTGAACAAGAAACACATACCGCAGAATGAGGCCCGCTGCTACTGGGACTGTCATCATGACTGGCTGCGCGACTGGGTCGGGGAAGTTGTTGAAGGTGTAGAGCGCATAGAACAACACGAACCAGGTAGCGGACATGGTCATCCCATGGTCCAGCATGGAGTCGGTATATTGGGAGAGAACTGGTTTGTGCGCCTCCGCTTCTTCTCCCAGTAACTGTAGTTCATTTCTCCTCTTGCCAAATGCTAGGACAAGTGCGAAGAAGAAGACACCGACTACAAGCCATGAGGTGAAGGGAACCCCAAGAATGAAGGTGCCTGCGACGGCCCTAATCACAAAGCCAACAGCGATTATCACCACGTCGACCATTGCCCACTCTCGGAGCTTGTAGTTGTAGAGGTTTGCGTTCAAAATGTATAGGAGCACTGTAAGCAGGAACAGACCACCATAGGGGCTGAGTCCATAGAACGCGCCGACAAAGCCAATGCCATAGTATGACAACCACAGTCCGACTGCAAGCAAGACAATGGCCAGCACAATGGCAGAGTTACGTGAAGCCCCCCCGGAGGGTAGGGGTCTCTTCCGTTTCTCAGGGTGTGCACTGTCTTTTTCGATGTCAGATATATCATTTACTACATAGACTGCACTTGACACCAAGCAGAGTGCAACAAACCCCACAATCAGAGGCGGGTAGTTCGTCCAATCAAACAGAGCCGGGAGCGTAGTCCAAGGCCAATGATCTGGGACTTCAACGAATACGACCGCAAGGAAGATGAGCAGATTCTTGTACCACTGCCAGGGTCGCATGAGTCTAACGTAGTCCTTGACTGCCATTCTTACATCTCCATCCTATTCTGAATACGATTTCCACAACTCTCCCCACTCTGTTTCCTCCAAGAACCACTTCACCCACTTCCTTCCCCTCAAAGGAAGCCATATGCCATCATGATAGAGCCCCGAGAGCTGGGTTGGCAGCCACATTAGGGGAGAACGGAACAG
Source organism: Promethearchaeota archaeon (assembly GCA_048939905.1). Taxonomy (GTDB): domain Archaea; phylum Asgardarchaeota; class Thorarchaeia; order Thorarchaeales; family Thorarchaeaceae; genus SMTZ1-83. The sequence goes on along the minus strand of JBHLPB010000014.1, from coordinate 14,229 downwards.
GAAGGTTTCCATTCCTGGGAATCTCAGGAATCCTCTATTCCAGGCAATCACCGGAGACTTGCCAGGATTCATGTGGAAGTTGGGGAGGTCTTTCCAAGACTCGAAGTCACCAACTATCTCCCTCTTCTCAGGGTCAGATTCACCTAGACCCAACTCGCTGGCAATCCGGAGCTTGTGAACGCAGCTCTGGTCTAGGCCCATCAAGCGCGTCTGGACTGCGTCTGCTGCGACCATGTCATTTGTTGCCAACATGACATTGCCAATCTTTGGTATCATCGTCCTTGGACCGTCTCCATCTCCCATTACCGTGCCATCAGTTAGCACGAACTCAGAGTGCGATATCGTCTGTTGAAGCAGGAGCAGGTCCACTAGAACTTCGTGAATCTTCAGATGTGCCAAATGCCTCTTCTTAGTGAGGTATAACCCAAAGGAGTCCTTCAGTGCCCCGGTCATCTGTGTGTGTCCGTGTGTCTTTACCGTGGGGAGGTGGATTATGTTAGTTCCAAAGATCTCCTTGGGGGCGATAATCTCTCCGAATGTGTCCTCCAAGACAAGCGTCTTTCTGGGTAGCTTTACATCGACGTATTCAGCCTTGATGAGGGGAAGGAATCTTATCCTGTGATCCTTCATGACCTTGTACCAGTTGTTTCCCTTTGTGCCGGCATAGATGTTGGTGACCACAGTTTCATTTTCGACCGCTTGGATGGTGCGCGGGTGATAACCATCCGATATCATCTTTCTGAGAAGACCGTCAAATACATAGGGGTTTGTAGAGCAAGCAGGATAAAACTTTGACCAAGACAGATTCAGCTTGATGGTCGTGGCGACATCCTTGGAGACATGCTTCTGATACTCTGCGAGGTCAAGAAGCCTCGCGATGTCTTCGAAGACTGTCTTCGGCGTCGTCTTGACAACAGCTACCTTGGGCATTGGTCACTCCCTCTAAAGCCACTTTGGGGCCGCACTCGTAGTCCCTGGAGTTGCTTCAAGTGTCCACAATGATGGCCTTAAGAACTTGCCTCAATATGACGCTTTGTACTAGGGAGAGCTGTCACAGTAAGTGTTCTCTGAACCTTTAGATCGATATGACCTCGGGAATCAGATTACGGCCCACGCGAACCACCTTGGGTTCAACCCTGTATGAGTAAGTCGTGCTGAACACGCTAATGAGTCTGCCACTGAAGAACTGCTTGTATCCTTCAGAGAACGCCTCATGAGCCCGAATCATCAATTTGATGCTCGTGTTGTTCACGAACTTGTCAAACGCCAAGCGCCCAAATGTCCTTGTTCCTCCTCCTCTCATGTTTGACCTGAAGTGAAAATCCCCATCAAGAGGATCATTCCAGACTAACTCATAGAGGACTGGGTTATCAAGATCAGCAAAGCGTCTTTCTATTGACTGGATTTGGCTGAGGTTTTTAACACCTTCGGGGATCCCTCCGTGACATGAGAAGACTCCGTTCGAATTAATTCCGGCCACGGGGAGTGACTTGAAGACTTCGCAGTATGCATCGAACAAATCCAGATTGTATTGCGACCTGACGACGTCGAAGAACCCGTACATTCTGGCAACCTTACTTGACTCATGGTTGCCACGAATCATCAATATCCGTTCAGGATATTGTATTGCCATACCCATCACCAAGTTGAATGTTTCAATCTGTTGAGGTCCTCTATCTGCGTAGTCCCCCAGAAACACGACTGAGTCATCTGGAGATTTCATGAAGAAATCTCGTATCGCCCACGCACTCTGGAAGTCACCGTGGAGGTCTCCTACGTAGATTGTGTCGTCATCAGAGGTTCTCACAATGTTCGGTTTAGAATCGTACAGATCTATGAGGGCAGTTGTCAGTTCTCGTATCTCGGACTCTGTAAGCTTGGTCTTGCCTCCAACCACATCCTTCGCAAGTCGCAAGGAACCGCCTTACCCCCAACCAAGAGCCTCAACCGCTCTCTGCACGGCCTCGGAGGCGGTCTCTGCCGGAATCACCTTGTCTGACCTTCTGTCATCAATCTTCGTTCCAGCCAAGCGCTCTGCCCAGCCTCCCGAAGGGACTATTGCAATCACAGGGCGGTCCGAGAACCATGCAATCGCCATTTCGCTCAGGGTTCCTGCAGAACCAGCCACAGCAATCACTGCATCTCCTGTTTTGGCTACCAGATAGTTTCTCGCATGCCCGAATCCGGTGGGGATTACTACGTCTACATACTTGTTCGCATGTTCTTTGAAGTCCGTTGGAATAATGCCAATCGTGAGACCGTCAGCCTTCTTAGCCCCTCGGCAGGCAGCCTCCATGACTCCGCCAAGACCTCCACAGGCAAGAGCTATGCCGCGTTTCGCAATCTCTTCTCCCAGTTCCTCAGCAAGCTTCAATGTAGGCTCGTCAGAATCTGAGCCACCTACTACTGAGATGATCTTCAATACCATCGTTGAATCACACCTCATCTCACACTTGTCACTTCTTGGGTTCGCAGGAACTCGCGCGCGATGGCGTCACAGTCAGCAGGGGACAATCGTCCCTGGAGGACCCTCCTACCGGCGGCTTCTAGAAGTGTCCATCTTCGTCCCCGTTTGACATATCCCAGACGCCTGAGTTGCTCTATCGTTTCCTCCGATTCTCCTTCAACCTGAGGAAGCTCTAGCTTCGAGCACCGAGATGCTCTGTGAAGCTGGGTTCTGACATGCTCAGGAAAATCGCCTGTGACTAATCCGTATATCTTGGCCATGGTGAGCATTGCTCTAGGTCCAATGTCTTCATGTGACCATCCGGAATCCATCCCGACAATACAAAGTCGAGGGATTCTCTCGCAGCTCTTCAGGCAGTGCTGACAGATAGCCGACTCCAACCTAATCTCGCCCGTGCCAAGCTCGACCTTGACAGTACCTTCATCGAGTTCGATTATGCAATGTGTTGAAGAACAGGGGGCACCCAGTGATTCGGCCATCTCCTTGATGAGCGCGATTTCCTCTCGAGAGCTAAGAGGCATCGACTTAGAGTCAAGAATCGGTTCTTGGGGTGGACACTCATTACCATCGAGCAACGTGACCACTGGAAGACATGTCTTTCTTCGGCCAACCTTGCTGAGACTCTGGGCGAAGAAATCAATACAGTCCTGGACGGTCACCGTGTCGGATACAGTAGGGGCCTGTCCGAGCACCTCTGAAATGTCGGCCAGCGCATGCTCAACACTTGAATCAGTTCCTACGATGACGACCATCAGGCGCTTTCGAGAGTGGTCAGGAAGTAGCGAGAGGAGTTGCTCTAACATGTCAGTCTCATCAGGTCTTAGTACAAGGATTGCCCCACGATGTCCCTTCATGAATGTTTCAGTGATTCCGTGAAATCGTTCAACCAACGGTAGCGACCAGAGCTGGAGTACTGCTTGACATCCGTCTTCCAAAGCGCTTCTAGAAACTCCTATCCCCACTCCCAATGTGGAATAGAGCTGAAATGCTGCGGTCCCCTGCGATGCCCTATTTAGGAAACCAGTCTGCAAAGCTATGTCCGCACCCAGCACGAGAACCTTGTGAATAGTTCTCCCTGGGACAGGTTCACACTTTCTTGAACGAATCACACCAATACTATCTCATTCGAGGACAAATAGCTATGGGTTTGCTGTGGTTTGTAGGTGTACATATGGGTTGGTACGGAATAACATTGCATCCTGCTCAATACGCTGCTAGGTGTTGGCAAGTATGAAGCATGTCAGATTCAACCGCCACCTCTATAGACGAGCTGCCGAGAAAGTGTTCAAGAGCTATGACGACTTTCCTCTTTGTGTGCCGCCGCTGAAACCGAGTGAAGGTTCGAATAGACGTGGTGAGGTGGATAGGGAGTAACGTTCTTCAACCAGTTCCTCACGAACTGATTCTGATGGACATGGTCGAGATCTATAGGGCATCTGTCGCGGAATCAAAAGAACGGCTTGGATACAGGGCAAAGTACGTGGCTGACATTGTCTTCAAAGAACCTCCAGATAGTGCCGGTTTCATTATAGTCAAGATACCACCTGAAATGAAGACTTCTCCACATTCTCACGGAATCCTCTCTGAAGTCTTTGTCATGATGGGAAAGACGAAGATGGGTGTTGCGGATACGCTTTATGACTTGGATGAGGGCGACGTCGTTGTTGTAGAGCCTAGAGAGTTCCATTGGTTTGAAACTCCGAATGGTCCTGATGTTGACGTCATTGCTATCAAAATGCCCAACCTAAAAGAGGACAAGATTGAGGCCAAGTAGCACGCGTCTTCAGAGATCGTCTTCCTCATCCTCTCCCTCGAAGAAGATGTCTAGTTTATCATTATCGAAGGTTCTAGGCGGTGCTTTCGGTACTGCACGGTGGAGAACGCCATCAAGCTCCTTCCAATCATTGTACCTCTGCCTTCTGCCGTATATTCCGGCAGCCGTGATTATTACGTAGGCAGTGAGCCCGATGAGATAGAGTTCGGTTCTTGAAGCAAAGTTTGACGACGCAATCGCGACGGCTACAACGAATATTCCTCCAATTATCATCGTATTGAGGAAACAATCACACTGCATTTGCATGCCCTCTGGACCGATGAGGAAGTCGTCAGGGTCCGAGCCAGGGGCACGATTAAGAATGTAGTTGAAACATGAGACCACGACGACCCCTACAGCTATTAAGAAAAACACGATTGGGTCCAATTCACACACACGTCCATCTGAAAGACCTATACCTCGGGCTCTGGTTCCGCGAGCTTGAGCCAACTGAAACCGTATTCTCCCTCATAGGAGATCTCAGCGTTCTCTTCCGGAGTCACGGTCAGAACCACAGCGAACTGTTTCATGGCCTCTGGGCTTGTGTTTGCCACGCTGAATTTCCCTTTCGTGAGAGCAACTCTGTGGCCCGTCTTGAGGCTCTTCAAGTCGACGTGTTCTTTGATATCGATTCCCACTCTGGCCTGGAGCATTTCATTGCGAACCACAAGGATTTCGGTATCCTCGATCTTCTCAATTGATAGGACATCCATCCAACTGTGGAGTGCTTCCGGCAAGTCTGTCAACTTCACAGCCTCTTCAGTTGACATGTTCTCCGCAGGCTGGATGCTACCCTGTATCTCATTCAATATGGGCGTAATCTGGCCTGTGTCCCATCCTTTCTTGACAAACATCTTGAGTGCGTGCTCTGCAATCTTCTCGAGGGCTGGCTTGAACCTGTCATGTGAAGAGGATGAGACCTTGTACAGCATAAGGAATGAGGCCAGCGCTCCTTCTTCCTTTCCATAGGCGACCCCTATCTTGTACGCTGTCACCACAAGCTGCCATGCGTTGTCGTGTTCATCGAACTGAAGAGCATGTTTGGCAATATCGTTTAGCAGCGCAAGTGTCGCATCAGGATACTGAAGCTTGCTCTTTGTGAGCGAGAATCCTCCCATGAATTCTCTGAGGACCTGCATGATGACGTAGAGCCCTTCCGAAGTTTCTATCATGTCCTCAAGATTGACTCTTCTGATCATGCTGTCGTATAGACTGTAGTAGTAGTCTATCTCATCGTAGTCTTCTCGAATCAGAGCCAACACTATTCGAACGAAGAACACACCTGCCTTCAGCTCGTCGTCAGACACTGCAGCAAACATGAGAAGCCGAAAAGCCTCTTCGGAAACGGAAAGGGCGTTCTCAAGCCCTTTTCTGCTGCCCCGGTACAGGTGACAGATCATCTCTAAATAGTACAGGAACAGAGTCAGGTCTGAGGCATGTTCCACGAGTTTACCATGTGTTTCCTCGTCATTCGTCAAGGTGGACATTATCAGAAGTCGCTCTATCTCATTCTGGACTGCCTCAATCTCGTTGGCCAGCGTGCTGTATCTGCCTGCCCTGAAGTCCTCAAACATTGTTGGAATGCCAGCCTTGATGTCTTCGAGGAAATCTAGTACAAAGAGCGGCTGTCCTCTGGAGAGCTTTCTGTCGAGACTCTCTGCGGGGGCCTTCACTGTCCGAATCACACGCAGTGCGTGCTCTTCGATTAGACGAATCCTTGTTACTGGGTCATAGGCTTCTTGTCTGGCAATGCTATACCTTACTTCTTCGCCGTAGATTCTCTCTCTTATCACCGAGAGACTGTTCTTCAACTCCTCATCGTCAACGGACTCCATGAGTTCCAAAGCAAAGGCAGAGCCAACGATTCCCTCAACTTCTATCTTGATGTCCTGGATGGTATTCAGAAGCTTCAAGTCGCTTGTCACTATCTTTGATTTCTTCGAACGCATGGCTCCAAGTACCAAAGACATATCGTTTAGTTGTGGCAGTGCTCCCTCAGGTTTCTTGATGCTCTCCATCAGCTCCTTGATGTCCTTTGAGAGGGTTTCTTCGATCTGGATTATCTGTTCGACTTCTCTCCGGAGGTACCATCTAAGCTCTTGAAATACCTGTCTCGTGATCCACAGCTCCATACCAGCCTTCTCAGCGGCCTCTTTGATTACAGTGACGTCCTTTGGTCGGTCGCTAAATCCACTGATGAAGAAGTTTGCATCAAGGTATACTCGCATTCACTTCTGACTCCATTCTTCGCTACTGCGTGCTAGGTGAGGTGGTCATAGACTACCGAGAAGTAGTCCTGCGTCTGGGCATCCATCGACATTAAGGTCTTTCGCTGGGAGGCGTACTCTCTCAGTATGAGCACATCGGAAAAACGTTTTGATAGGCCACAGTTGCCCCGAAGTGTCTCATCTGTATCGTTTCATGTTCTCTTCACAAGCTGCGATTTTCCGAAAGTTTTGACTATTCCTAGAAGCCATTAGAATCACGATAAGTGTTATATCGGGGCATCATCATCCCATCGACGTTCGCTGGGCGACCGATAGAGGGAGAGGCAATGGTCGCATGGAATCGCTCGCATCTTAGGAACGTGCTGTATAGCTAGTAGCAGTCCAGGTGCTCGGCAATCCCAAGTCTTGGCGTTCCCTCATCCGGTTCGTTCTTAGAGGGAGGCGCGGAAACCCGTGAACAGAAGACTGCTTAGGATTAGGCTTCTTACGTCTGCTTTTCTCATGTTGATGTTGCTTGGGATGATTCCACAGGCGGCTTGGGCCGGTCAGAAAATGGACCAGGAAGAAGAACTGTTCCCCAGACCCTTTACGGGATATGAATTGGATGATATCTATCTCTTCTTTGATCCATCCGATGACATAATGGCGGCCGTGGCACAAGGTGTCTATGAGATCATCTCTTACCGAATCAACACAGTGCAAAAGATTCCGATCAGTTCCTACAGCGATTTGGAAAATTGGCTTTCAGAGGAGCCGTGGACGGTGGTATACTCGCTTAGGTCTAACCTGACGGGCGTTTTAATTCCTGACCGGCTCACGCCTTGGCAGGAGTTCTACAGACTTCTAAGTCAACACAGACAGACTCAACATATTCTGGGAATGGGCAACACTCTGTCATTCGCTCAACATCTTGGACCCAGCGACACAATGATACAACACAGCGAGGCAGAGGAGATAGACGGGCTTCTGCTCATAATGTATGATATCTGGGCACTGTACGGGACTCTTGCAACACGAGCGCAAGTAGATGACAAGTACAAGGGCGCTTCAGAGGATGTTAGAGATATGGCGCTGCAGATCTACGGAGACAATCTCAATCAGCTTCTACGGAGAAGCATCGAGCCTATTGACCCAGTAGGCCAGATTGATCCTGCAGAGCTGGAAGCTCGTACAGCTGCGATGTGGGATAGGCATCAACCAGAGATTGAGCCGGCGGCCTACCAAATGCTGGACAACGGTTCGCTTCAAGAGCTCTCTCTGGAAAGCCTCCCTGCCAACTTCTCACCGGCAGTAAAGGTCAGCTCTGAAGCTGAAATGTCCGCCAGTGATTTCAAGATTGGTGATATCCCTCTCTTCTCTGCTCTGAACGGCCCAATTGGAAAGATTGTTGATGTCTTACTGAAGGTGCTGAAGAGTGCAGGGAAGACGGCTATCTCGGTCCCAACCGATATAATCGAGACTATACAGGATGCCTTCCAAATAATCGAACCGATAATAGGAATTGTAAGTGACTTTGATGCAGAGTCACCCCTGAAGTCGGTCATTGAGGCTTTGGCATCTGAATTCCCATTCATGGCTGAGTTCAAAGACTACCTGAATATCATCCTGAAGGCTCTCTTCAACTTCAGGGGTGACCTTTCAAGCATTCTGGAGATTGTTGGAGAAATCCTCACTTCACTTCTGCCTGATTCCATACCTGAGATTGTCAAGGATTTCCTGAACAACATGCTTGGCGCTTCTGGCGGCCTCTGGGATCTCATATCCAGTGCCGTTTCCGACGGAAAGGGTGTCTTTGACGTTGTCTTCGGGTTCTTCACCAAGAACACCCTCCAGTCGCTTCTGAATAAGACCCTGGCGGCAACAATGGGTGTATCCCCAGGGGACCTGACGTCTATTCTTGTGAGGATGACCGCCTTCATTGAGTCTGTAGTAGACTTCCTCGCAAGCCGCAATCATGTTGAGTTCTTGCAGGACTTGGGTACGGACCTACTCGGGTCGATTCTCAGTGTGGCAGGCATAGATGATGAAATCGAGAAGATCATGTCGATTGTCGAGATGGGCATGACTGCCATAGACCTGGTTGATGAGTTCGATGCTTCATCCATTGTGGAACTCCTTGGCGAAATCTCCACCACTTTCATCGGAGAACTCCAGATAACTGTGGAAGTTGAGGATTTCACAAGAAAACTTCTCAATGTCACAAGGGACTTCAAAGAAGCAGCAGACTCTGACCTTAGCCAGTTTCGAACAGACATTCAACAGATACTTGACGACTACACGACTGTTTCCACTGACGTAAAGAACTTGGTCAAGGACTTGATGACACTTCTAGGAGGATTCTACAACGATGCCTTCGACAAGAGCTCGATTCCAGACATCTTTGACATTGCTGAGGACGTCATGGAGCAGGCCGGCTTAAGTCCTGGGGATCTTTCAGACGTCATTGATGCACTCAATCAAGCTGTGAAGCCAGTAGTGGGCATCATTGCCTTGGTTTCAGATAGTGAAGCTCTCAAGAACATGGTCTCACAGACGGTAGACAGTTTCGCGTCCGAACTCGGTTCTCTACCCGAGATCTTCACGAGTGTCTTCCAGTTCCTTGACTTGAGTGATGTGTTTGATGGACTTGGAGTTGACGTAGACTCCATCCTCGGCACGGCTGGAGAAATCGTCGGCGGAATTGTTAACATGATTCAGCTGGTGAAGGGCCAGTCCTTCCAAGGAATCATGCAATCCCTGCTGATGTCGGCTGGTTCAATTATCGGAACATTCCCCTCGTTTGATGACGTACCAATCGATGCTTTCCTCAAACTAATGCAGTCCTTCTTCCCAGACGCGTTTGAGTTTGGAAGGGGCGATGCTCCAAGTCCAACTGAGGTCATTAATGAGATTCTGGACTACGCCTCCGGGCATCTAACTGGCGTCATTGACCTCACCATGCTGGAGGACCTTCTCGAGTTCTTCATGGATATCAAGGGTATATTCACCAACGGTGTGGAGTGGCTTATTGGGAAGATATTCGATTGGCTGAGTGGGATGCTTAATCCCGTGTTTGATGAACTGGAGGATACAATCACTGACATCTTCGGCGGATTGGACGACCTTCTTGGCTACTCCGGCAAGATTCCCATAGGGCTTGGTCAGTGGTCACTATTCGACTTCACGTTTGCTCTTGGCATCAGGGCCAACTTTGCAATCGATCTGAGCCCCTTGTTTGACATGATTGCCAGCATGATATTCGATGCACGCAGTGTCTTCTCCGTGGACGAGATTGACGAGTTCTTTAAGCTACTGTTCTCATTCTTTGAGATCAGTCCCCAATTCTACGCCGAGGTCGGTGTTGGCGGTTTCGACTCCTCCAAGAATGCACTCATGGGCACCATGCTCAAGTCCTTGGGCCTTGAGCTAGCATTCGAGGGCAGCGCTAGGTTTGTACTCAACTTGTTCACCTTCAGGGGAGGTGTCTTCGAATGGGACAACTTCTTCAAGGTGGTCGAATGGGGTCTACACATCAAAATACACATCGGAAAGGTATTCACTCTCATTGATTTCTTCACGGCTGGCACTGGCGGCGGAGCCTTGTTGGCGGTTTCTGAGTTTCTCGGGCTTGATACAATCACTCTGACAATCTACTTTGACATAGTCCTTGACATAGTAAAGATGGCGGCGACTGCCACTGAACCGGAAACTTCCACACTCACGCTTGAGATCATCTTTGGCTTGGCGCTCCACATACCAATCGAGCTCATAATTGTGGCAATCACGCTGGATGGATCCTTGGAGATTATACTGACGTTCTTTCAAGACTTTGCATCAAGCGCGCCCATGAAGATCACGTTACGGCTAGTCTTCACATTGAAGGTGAAACTTCGTTTCCTGTTTGTCACTGATACTCACAAATGGACTTGGCAACCAGGCGGCCCATGGGATTTGTCACCGAACAAGGGTGAGGCCGAGTATGAACAATCAGGAATAGGGTTTGATGCGGATGGGGACGGATTGGGTGATGAATTCGAAGAACTAACGCCTGGTCTGGACAAGAACAACGCTGACTCCGATGGAGACGGCGCAAACGATAAACTTGAGGTCCAGACCATGGGAACCGACCCCTCTGATCCGGACATGGACAAGGACGGGCTAACTGACGGCGAGGAGTGGGACCTAGGAACGTCGCCTGTCTGGGAGGACTCCGACTGGGACGACGTGCCTGACTACGATGAGGTGAGAGTCTACGGCACCAATCCTCTTACTCAGGACACAGACGGAGATGGTCTGACCGATGCGTACGAAATCTACACTGCAATTGACATCTCAAATGTCACACCCACTGTGACCGAGGTTGTCATCGGAGGTGTATCCTATAATGATCATACCGACCCATTGAATCCGGATACAGATGGTGACTCGCTAATGGACGGTGACGAGGGTCCGATGGGCGCATACTATGGTCTTGAAAGCCTCTACAATGATACATACGATGAGGACTCCGGTGAGTGGGCGATGGATCCGAATCCACTCATCTTCAACGGAGGATTCACTCATCCTCTTGACTATGATACAGATGATGATTCCTACTTGCAGCTCTACAACGGAGTCGTAGACAGTCAGGCTCTGACATTTCTCAAGGACATGAATGACGGCGCGGAGGTGGCTGGCTTTTGGATTGTTCTTTACGACGAGGAAGGTGAGCCCTATGACAAACAGGTGTTCACAAATCCTGTCAATCCTGACACAGATGGAGACACCGGAATCACGGACCATACTCCAGTCCCCGGTGCGTGGCTCAACTCAGATGGATATGAGCTTGCCCAGACTCCACCCACTGATCCGACTGACGGAGATACTGATGACGACGGTCTCCTTGACGGGCTTGAGGGAGTACTCAATCAATGGAGCAATCACACCAATCCGCTAGACCCTGACACAGATGATGACGGCCTATTCGATATGCAGGAGATGCTTCTGGGATGTGACCCTAGGAGCTCGGACACGGACCTTGACATGATAAGTGACGGCGATGAGTTCTATCGCTTCTTCACAAACCCAAGAATCAGTGATTCTGACTTCGACGGACTGAGTGACGGTGAAGAGGTCTTCTGGTGGCACTCAAACCCACTGATAGATGATAGCGATGCTGACCTGTTGCTTGACGGAGAAGAAGTGCTCCTATACGACTCCGATCCGATGGATGAGGATACTGACAACGACGGGCTGACTGACTTTGAGGAGATATTGATCTACTACACGAGCCCATTCGAATATGATACGGATTATGACGGACTTTCCGATGGTGAGGAAATCCTTTACTATGAAACGGATCCGCTCAGTTGGGACACCGACCATGACTCTATTCAGGAGCCGAACGAGTTCGGTGCTATGACTTGGCCAATGAGCGACTATGACGAGGTCAAGATACATGGAACAAACGCCACCGATCCTGATTCTGATCTCGACGGTCTATCAGATGGGATAGAGCTCTATCTTGGCTCAGGCGAGATTCCGTGGATGGATCCAATACTTCTTGACCCGCTTGACGCCGACACAGATGACGACTTCCTAAAGGATGGGTCAGAGCTTAGTCTTGAGAATGTGACAGACATCGTCTATCCCTACCGGGCCATCACTGTTGTGAACAGGTTCAACACGTCGCCAGTTCTCCGAGACTCGGACAATGACACATTGATAGACTACCAAGAGGTTCACATCTTCATGACCGACCCCGCCAGCAATGATACTGACGGAGATGGCATAACGGATTGGTGGGAGATCTGGGTCTACAACACGTCGGCACTATACGATGACACAGATGGTGACGGACTGCTTGACAATGAGGAAGTTGTTTCTGAAGTCTGGCCTTGGGGTCCATGGCCTCCCACCAATTGGTCCATCGGATGGCAAGGTGGCAATGTCACTGAAACGATAGAACATCCAGAAGAGCTCGTAGCGCTATCAATGGTGGGAATCTCGAACGATAGGTTTGCGGCTGCGTCGTTCGCGCCGATATATGCGACATCTGCTACAGACTGGGACTCCGACAACGACTGGCTTCCAGATGGTGCTGAGGTTCTGTTCTACGGGTCTGATCCGACCGACGAGGATTCCGACAATGATGGTGTCGCAGACACATACGAGTTCGATACTGACTATGATGGTTTGGCTGACGGAATTGAGTTCATACTAGGTCTACAATCAACGCCTGGCGGAGGCATCATGGCACCAGACTCGGACCTTGACGGTATCTTGGATGGCGAGGAGTTCTACGTCCATGGTACAGATCCTTCCGACCGAGATTCAGATGATGATGGTTATGCTGACGGCCTAGAGGTAGCTTTAGGCCTCGACCCACTAGCATTTACCTCTCAAGAGGAGTTCGAAACACACCTGGCGGTTCAGCGTGGCCAGCGAACCTTGTTGGTGATGACTCCCAAGCATTCCACAGAAATCTATCAGAACACTCCCGTTCAGGTAGCAAACTTCACGCCATTCCAGGAGATGTGGTTTAGATTCAGAAATGGAACAGCGGACTGGATGGGCAACTACAGTCTTCACTACGATACAGCTTCACAGCTTTGGAGGAACAATGAGATACGTTGGACAGCAGGCCAGAACTATACACTCTACGTATATGGGAGGAATGCAAGTGGCGTTGTTCACGCAGCCTCGATCTGGTTTACCGTGCAGCCAGGAGATGATCCGTTCTGGTTCTACGTCGGCATCATAGGTGTCACCGTGGTGGGCTTGGTCGTCGTATTGGGCATTGCACAACGAAGGACTGGGATTGTGGGTCGTGGCTTGAGGCGTCTTCTCAGACGTCCTAAGGTCGAACTGGAGGCGGATGTTCTACCGGAGGACGCTGAACCAGGAGAGGGTGCACCGGATGAAGCGGGGCTCCCTGAAGAGCCCCCGTCGGAAGGACCCGAATCGTCCGAGAAGCCAGCAGAAGGCAAGGAACGAAAGAGGACCAAGAAGAGGTCTGGTCCGACCAAGGGCAAGAAGGGAGGTGCATAGCATGAAACACAAGCTACTGACAATTGTCATTATTGGATTGATGGCGGTAGGATTTGGTGCTGTCCCGAGTGCCCCCGTCTATGCTGGCATCGCAGATGTTGGCATGGGCAAGCTTCCCGACGAGATCGCCCCCATTATCGACAGAGCCTTGTCTGACGTATCTCCTTACCTTCCTGATGATTACGACATCGGCAGTGTTCTTGGCGATAGAATCAACGATTACAAGCTGACGTACGAGCCCTGGCGCTCGAAGGCTGCCGTTCATGCAGTTGCTTATGATGAGGAAACAGGTTTCTTGGCGCTGGGTGGCGGATACCTCTATGACAATGAGGTCCACATATTCCGTCTAAACATCGAGAGTGGGCAGTTCGACAAAGTATGGGACACTGGCGACGGAGTCCTAAGGTCAGATGTCATGAGCCTCGACTTCGGCGATACTGATCTCAATTCCTTCATCGAGATCGTCGTTGGAAGTTCCGATGGACACGTGTACGTCTTTGAGCAGAGGCACATCTACGATCCCTTCGCAAACACCGAGAACATGTTTGACCACGTGTGGACGAGTCCTGGGATGAGAAAGGTCATGGCGGTGAAGGTCGACGATGTGGACCGCGACTACCGTCCAGATATTGTCGTGGGTGCTTGGGACGGGACGGTACGCTGTTTCGAGTATGATGAACATTCTGGATACCCGTTCGCAGAGGAGCATTGGA
>JBHLPB010000225.1:0-4394 GCA_048939905.1 Promethearchaeota archaeon | reverse complement strand
GAAGGGAGTCAATACGAGCTCCCCATTCATCTCTCCAACCATTCCTCCATGTCTTCCCCCTAGGAGACATTCGATTGCAAATGCTCCCAGGCGTGTGCCGAGAATCCTGTCAAGATGAGTAGGATTTCCACCGCGCTGGATGTAACCAAGAACCGATACCCTGCACTTATCTCCCACACGTTCTGAGAGTTCCTGAGCAATCACATTCGCATTTCCCAGTTCATCACCCTCAGCGACGACAACCAAGACACTAGATTTCGTCCTCTGCCTCGCCTCTAATACTCTCTTGGCCAGGTCCTCAATCTTGGTCGGAGTTTCCGGAATCACTATTGCTGAAGCCCCAGTCGCTATGCCCACGTGGACCGCAATGAAGCCGGAGTGGCGACCCATTACCTCGACAAGAAAGATACGGTGGAATGCCTCTGCTGTGTCTCGTATCTTGTCCAAGGCCTCCAATGCATTGTTGATAGCAGTGTCAAACCCAATTGTGTAGTCCGTCCCATAGAGGTCATTGTCAATAGTTCCTGGTAGTCCCAGGAGTCGGCCTGTCCAATGATTGCTGAGGGCCGCAAGACCGCGCATCGTACCATCTCCACCAATTGCAATCAGTGCATCGATTTTGTGTTTGTCGAGTACTGCTGCTGCTCTCTTCTGGCCCTCCTCAGTTCTGAACTCCTCAGATCTTCCGGTAGTCAGAAAAGTCCCGCCCCTATGAAGTATTCTAGAAACAGAGCGTGAGTTCAGTTCATGGATCTGTTCATCAAGTATCCCCTGGAACCCACCAAATATCCCAAGAACGCTGCAGTTTCTCCGTATTCCAACTCTAGTGATTGCCCGAATGGCTGCGTTCATTCCCGGACCGTCGCCACCACTCGTTAGGACTCCGACTCTCATGTCGTCACACATGTGATTTGACAAATAAAAAGAGTAGTCATAGACTATAATCCAGCCCTATCTCTGAAGTACATTATGTAATCAGTACCGGGGACATCCTTCTTGAGGATTCTGAGAGCCATGGCAAGTTGTCCTCTGTGATGTGTCGTGTGAAGGAGATATTGAAGGTAGAAGTCCATCAGATCAATCTCGAACGGTTCCTCCGAGATATGAGGGACTTCGATGGTTCCTTGAGGAATCTCACTTATGATTGAACTTAATCTCTGATCGAGCCGGGTCCACTCGTCAAGCAGCTCCAGCTTCGATGCTGACCCGATCCAATCGTATATACTCTGATCCTCTGACTCATCAGCCAACAAAAAGCAAGTTGCTAAGGCAAGGACAATGTGTGTGCAGATAGATTTGACAGTGTTTTTATGCATGACCCTCTTGGTGTATTCCTTCTCGCGAAGCCCTTCTACAATCTCCCTCATCCTAGCTCCTGTCCAGAGATGGTATTCGGCCAAGTGCTTGAAAGTCATGGCAATCCCTCCACGATGTTCGCGTGCCTGAGCATGAAGGAGTTCTTAATGATTCCTCTCTATCCTCAGCTAGACCAAACCTCTTACTCTGAGTAAGACCAGTAGAGGCGCTGTTATTATGAGACTTGTAACCAGAACAACGACGAATGCCATCGGATCATTAGCCAGTGGTAGGCCGACATTCATTCCATAGATTGAAGCAATGAGCGTCGGCACACTAACCAGAAGAGAGATCGATGTCAGTGTCTTCATCACAGTGTTCAGGTTGTGACCAACGATGCTATCGTACTCCTTCATCGCATTGTCAATCAGTTCTCTATAGATTGCACTGAGTTCCATTTGCTGCTGTAGGTCAACCTCAAGCTCCTCCAACCTGTCCTCGTCAAGCAACAGGTGTCCGAAGCTCTGCAACCTCTTCATCCGACGGAGAACCTTCATGTTCGATTTCAGAGCTGCCTCCATGAATATGGCGTCACGAGAGAGCTGGAAGAACCTGTCAAGTTGAGAGGGGTAAATCTCTCTAGGGATTCTATCTTCTGTCTCGTTAATCGTCCCTTCAACGATGTCAAGTGTAGTTTCAAAGGAGTGAATCACAATCTCCCAGATGTTGTAGATTGCACCGCTTACGGTGGTTGTACGTTTCAAGACACCCTTCAGTCTGTTCTTTCGAAGAGGAATCTCAGCGTTCTGGATAACGATGATGTCACGGCCATTCGAGAATATGCCGATGGGGTTAGTCGAATACTCTCTTTCTGCGAGCTCTAGGTCTACAGGAACGCGCAGTACAATCATGATGAACTTGTCTTCGACCTGAAGTCTCGGGCGTTCGTCGAGATCCTGCAGGTCTTGAAGGTCTTCTAAGTCTACTTCGAACTTCTGAGAGAGTTCTGCAAGTATGTCAGGCCAGATTCCAACAACCTGGATCAGAAGAGGTTCGTCTGGTGCGCTCTGCAGGTCCTGATAGTCTATTCCTGACTCCAATGCAGTAATCGTAAGCTTGCTGGTCTCTGGTTTTTCCGCTGTCGTCATCGAGCTCACCGTTTTCCAGTTTGTTTCACCTCGTTTTCGATGTGTGTGTTACACATGAGAGGTTCTAATCCGCACGAACCTCAGAATGGAGTTGGGAATAGAACCCTGGGGCAAGTAACTCTCGCTCTCGGTCCTTTTAGGGTTTTCCGCCAAGGTAGTCATGTTTTGGTTCCTTGTTGTGACACTAGATGACTACACTCTCTACCTCGACCTTTCGTTCCTTTTGACTCAAGGTAGTTGATGATATCTTCTTTCCGCCGTAGAGCTCAGTTTCAGGGAGACCCCTGTAGAGTGCATCAGCTATCCTTGCCATGGCATCAGCTTTCATTATTCCGGAGCCACTTGCCCCGTTGAGAACCAAGACTCCATTATCCATGTAGACGTAAGGTATTGCGTCAGGACTGTAACTGTATCCCCCTGCCCAGCTGCCTATCGGTCTAGCTCCCTCGAATGCGGGGAAATACTTGGAAAGGACTGGATACACGCTGTTCTCGTAATAGGCGCTCTCTGGATTGCTGTAGTGTTCTGGCTGTGTATAGTCGTAACTACGTCCGAGCTTGTCTCCGCATCCTACCCAGAACCCTCTTTCTTGGAGCTGAGGCCTGAAGTAGACACCTGCTGACGGCAGAATTGTGAATGGCACCGTGTTGAGTTCATTGAAACCCTTCGTGTCCAACAGCTCATTAAGACCATTCTTCTCTTCTGCGTGGACCACGAAGATATGTCTCTTTTTCGCCTTCGTTCTGCTATCCATGCCGATTGGGTCAAGAAGCTCGTTTATCCACGCGCCAGTGGCCAAGACGACAACGTCAGCCCGGAGTGTTTCTTCACTTGTCTTGACTCCGTTGACTTTCTTGTTTTGCCAGACGAACGGTTCTCCTGGGACGTCCAGTTTCGGGATAGGTTCAAGGAGAAGGCTTTCCACATTGACACCGAAGCGAGGCTTGCAGTTGCACAGCTTCTTGAACTCCTCAAGATAGTACTCCACAAGACGTGTCGGATCCAAGGCCCCACAGTCCCCTCCGAACAAGCCGAAGCCAACCTCCTTCAGGTTCATCAGCTCAGCTTCTTCATCACCGGAGAAGTCAACGTTGAGTCCGGGCATCATGTCTTTCAGCTGCATCTTATCGTACACCTTATTGTGGATTCCCGATGCTTCCATTCGTCTTATCCACATACTAACGCTCTCGCTGTTGAACTGTGCGTCGCTAAGAAGCCACAGGTAGCCAATCTTCTCAAACATGAGTTCGTAGCCGATTTCTTCCTGCACATGCTCAAAGTACTTGATTGACGTGTCTGTGAGGAGCTGGTTCGTAGACGAGGCGAACATGTTTCTGACAGCTGCGGCGCTCATTGCGGTGTTTGCCTGTCCCGCAGCTGACAATCTGTCCACTAGAAGTATTGACTTGTCGGGGCTGTGTTTCTGAAGGTAATATGCCGCGGCCACTCCAATTACGCCTGCACCAACCACGATAATGTCGAAAGTTTCCTCGCCAGACACATGAGTCACCTCCGTGCGACGGCGGCGGAGAACACAGACGACCTAAAACATTTTACCCTATACCCGATTGAATCCTGAGGAGCCTCAAATCTTGAGGATTACTCGAGGCATCAGACGTGCCAAGACGCTACACAGTCTCAGCTCCACAGCCTTCCAAAGGACTTCCTGTCCTCTGTAAGTGAACTCGAGCTCTCGGGGACTTGAGAAGACCTTCTCGGATTCTTGTCCTGTAGCATGCTCGGTCACATAGTATCTTGTACCTAACTTGGTTTCCATGACCCTCTTGATACCCAGCATGCTAGGATACTTGTATCCTCCTCCATGAGGAAGTATGTTGGCTTTGAGAAGCCTGTCCCTAACAGCGTGCTTCTCAGACCTCTTCGTGAACCCAAGCTGTTCAATTGCCTCTTCATCAAGATTCTCATTTCCTCTGGCCAGATAGGCAGGAA
>JBHLPB010000224.1:0-4397 GCA_048939905.1 Promethearchaeota archaeon | reverse complement strand
TCCTGCAGAAGTGGAGTACCTTCGACACACTGCTGAGCATTTGGGCATGTGGAAGAAGGACACTGTTGATTTCGGTTTCTCAAGAAGACCTGATGGCTGCTTGCCTAGGCTGGAGATCTCTCACCATCACTAGCTCATGATTTCGGATTCAGCAAGATTTCGAATCATCCCAACTGAACGGATGATTGCTGAAACCTGATCTTGTGATGACAGCCACACCTAGACAATTCTTATCGGGGCTTATATTCCCAAAGGTGCGACGCCATTGCAGTTCCTGAATGTCAGGAGGCTGTGTCACTGGCAACCACCGCAATATCCAAGCACGCCGCCACTAACCAAGAGAAGGCACTCGACTTCTCGTCTATGAACATCCTTGCTCTTGCAGGAATCATGCTTGCAATTGGTGCCGGTTGGAGAGTCTTAGACCAGTTTGTCCTCGGCTTGGGCGATACTTGGCTCAACATTCTCCCATCCAAGCTGTTTCCCTTCTTGATAATCATCGGCTTCTTCTTGAAGTATCGACCAGGAGAGATTGCCACAGTCCTAGGATTGTCACGCAAGTCTCTTAGAGCGCACCTTGTCGTCGGAATTCTGATTGGACTATCGATATCCTTGCTGATTGACTTTGGAGGAACGATTGTCTATGCACTGATATTCGACCCGGCCTATCCTCTTGACATTCATGTTCTAGCTCCAGGCCTTCTGGGCTACATGTTCATCTTCTTCCTGACCAACGCACTGCTCGAAGAGACCTTGTTCAGGGGGCTCATCCAGAACGGACTGAAGACACGTCTCTCACCCAAATGGGCAATCATACTCTCGGCAATCGTATTTGGAGTCTGGCATGCTGGGTGGCCGATTGTCAACGGAGCAGCTGGCACTGCTGCGGTAATCGAAGTGAGCTCAATGGTGTTCTTCACAACCGTACTCGGTCTATTGTTTGGTGTATACTATGAGCGCTTCTCTCTTGGACAGTCTCTTGTAGGACCAATTGCAGTACATACCATCATCAATTTCGTAGGTGAGTGTTTCAAGATTGGTCCAGAACCCATGATCCAAGGACCAGACCTGGTCTTCTCAACTCCAGGCATAATGGCCACGACGCTATTGATCTTTCTTGTCGTTTTCAGTGCCCTCTTCCTTATACTATGGAAGTATAGGATTCAGGACGTTGAAACTCTTCGGAACAGAGGTTCTGGATATTCTCAGGACATAGGACATTCTGGTTCACAGGAAGAAGTCGCTTGATGATACCAATGCGTATGAGGAATGAGAAATGCAGACGGGTACAGACTTAGTGATTCTCTCGAGCCTAGCGACCATTGCCATATCTGGGACAGTTGGCTCCTACCTTTCACTTCTCTGGTATCGACAGGATACAAGATTGATGACCGACTTGCCCTTGGTCTTTGCAATCGCTTTCATCACTCAGGCGTTCAACATTCTCATCTTGACCCTTCCCAATGTTGGCCTAGTACAGCCCTCAATGACTCTCTTCCGTATGCGGACAATCCTCATCGGAGGCTCAGTAGTCCCCATCTTGGGAGCCTTGCTTCAGATTTGGGTGCCCTCAACCGAGCGATATCACAACAGACTCGTTCTCCTGTTCACACTTTACTGGGTTTCAGTGGCACTTCTAGGTCCTACTGAAGAGATTGTCATGGTGATGTGCATACCACTGATGTTGATTCTTGGTGTGATGATGATGTTGACTTTCATTGTCACTTGGAAGACAAGGCGGCTCAAAGAAGTAAGAAGCGATCTAATGATTGTTTCAGTTCTCCTGGGTATGGCAAGCCAGGCACTCAGGGTCCCCTTGATGACGACAGGGTTGTTCTATGTACCTGATGTACTGTTGATGCTTTCAATGCTGGTAACTGCTGTTGCTTTCGCGAATCCTTGGTACAAACGAGACCAGCAGGTACGATATCGCGAGTCCTCGGAGTACCCCCTGTATTCTACCATTGATTCCTAGCCGGCTGAGAAACATATTACGGTCGTCCGACATAGGCTTATTTCGAAGCAATGCGAATTGATTAGTCGGAGTGTGATTCACCCTGTCTGATCGTCGATCAATCCATGGAATATGGGTTGTAGAGAAAGGCAGTGGCAGAAATCTAGTGTCCAAGGCCTACTCGGGCATTCAAATCGACATGGATCTTATTGCGCCTTTCCTTTCTGCGACTCACATGTTCATCGATGAAACAGCGAATGAAACACTCCGGACCATAGATACTGCCACCAATCGGTACATCTGGGAGGCCAACGACCATCTTCTCTTCGTGATGGTTGTGTCAAAGGCTGCACGCGTCGGTCACATGCGTTTCCTTCTGAAATACGCGATGAATGAGTTCATGACGAACGAAGTGCCCGTTGGCATGAATGTCGAAACCGTGCTCAAAGAATGGCATGGCGCACCCACGACATTCAGAGAGTACGGCGAGTTCGTTGATGAGCTTGTGGGCCAGTATGAGGAAACAGACGAGAGTCTAATGGCCGGGAAGTCGATGGACTGCCTGTCCGTGTATAGTCATCTATACCGAGCAATCATGCGTGTGGACATTGACAAGAAGACCCGACGGACACTGGTGAGGAGAATCAAGAAGCAGATACGACCTCTTACCAATGAGTACGCATTCCTAAGCGGCGTAACCGTTGACGGCCGCGGGATTGAGGTTCTGGGTATTGATGTCTATAATGTACCCTACAAGATTCTCAGGCAAGTCCTTGAAGAGCTGCTCAGACATCTTGCGGAGGCAACTAAAGCAACGGTAACGAAGGCAAGATATCGTAAGATGGTCTTCGAACATGCGATGCCATACGTGAAGGAAGACATCGAAAGGATGCAGACCTACGCAATCCTTGACGACGTCGTGCGCCACCTGTTCTAGACCCTACCTAGCATCAAGACAGCCCTTTGGACAATCTGGCCCCGCTTTCTCTCAGGAAGTGTTGTACGTTCCGTCTTCACTCTCAGCCTTTGATTCCTTGGTACGCAGTCTTTGAATGCATCGCTGTGTAGCAGATTGTGAACCTCGAAGCCCGTTCCCTCTATCATGGCGTATATGTCTACAGACACCTGTCCGTTGTCAGTATTGACAACAGGCACAGTCATTCCCACTCTGCCTCCCGGTCGTAGGCATGATTCCAAGTTCTGCAACACCTCCCGGTAGAGAACGGTGAGGTCGTCTATGCTCTTTGTGGCGTCTTCTATCGCAGGAGCCTTGCGATAGACTGGCCCAAGTTCTGGTTCAAAGGCAACTGCATCAACCTGTTGACCGATAAGGGATGAAGCCTCTCGAGCATCTCCCTTGATGATCTTGAAGTCAATCCACTCGCCCATCTCCGAGCCCAACCATTTCATGTTGGCACGTGCTCCCTCTGCTGCCTCGCTTTTGATGTCAATACCTATGCATTTCATGCCAAGCATTGCAGCCTCCATTAGGAGAGTTCCTGACCCACAGAATGGATCCAATACAGTATCTCCAGGCCTTGCCCCCGCCAGATTGAGAAGAGTTCTGCACATCTTCGGACTCGTGCTTATCTCTGCCGAGATATATGGTCTGGCTTCATCTCTGAACTGTTGCAGTTGGGAGTCGTAGACCCCCACAGTCTTTGACAGGTAGAGTGAAACCTCTGTCAAGAGGGCAAGTATCTCTGCATTTGGGGGGCCCAGGAGTCCTCGTCTTGCGATTGTCTGTGGCCATAGTGCAACATTGACTCTTTTCGCGTCACGCCTATCAGGACCATCGTATGCGAAATAGGCTGCCTTCTTCGCACCCAGCTCTACAAGTCGCTTCTTCACCCACTCATCCATAGCCAATGTGAACTTCCTGAGGTCCACACTCGTCTGTCTATTCAGCAGCGGATATGTGCTTATGCCGAATTTGATGCGAGCTCCTCGAGGTCTCGGCCAGACTCTCTTGACCCAAGGGACTTCCTGCATCATCTTTCTAGCGGGTCTCTGTACCTTCCCTCTAGTCGGAAAGGCTTCCTCAATCAAAGTTCGATCATATACCGAAACTACTCGACCGACCTTGAAGCAGCCTCCTAGTGCGCTCTGTATGTCGACAAGCTGTTCATCGGTCAGTTTCTCTTCGCTCTCTACGATTACCGCCGTGCGAGAGTAGTCCTTGACACCATCAGCGATTCCACGGTCCTGAAGACATACAACGAGTTCGGCCAAGCTCAGTAACCAGTTCTTGCCCAGGACAAATGCATAGTCGGTCATCCTCTCACCTTCTCCAGCTCTTCATACAAAGCCTTGGCGTACAGAGCTCCTCTGATTGGACTAGGTGTTTCCGATATGAAGGTGGGCTTGTAACCCACTTCACTCACAATCTCTATAAGAGGTAGAATGTCAGGGCCCCATTCTCCTCCCAAAGGTCTGTGCGACT
>JBHLPB010000223.1:0-4428 GCA_048939905.1 Promethearchaeota archaeon | reverse complement strand
TATGCAGCCAACAATATGGATAATGAGAGTATCAGAAGCGGCAGGCCACATGATAGGACGAAAGAAAGAGCAACTA
The DNA here is from genome assembly GCA_048939905.1 of Promethearchaeota archaeon. Classification (GTDB taxonomy): domain Archaea; phylum Asgardarchaeota; class Thorarchaeia; order Thorarchaeales; family Thorarchaeaceae; genus SMTZ1-83. The sequence continues at coordinate 4,352 of JBHLPB010000223.1, read as the reverse complement.
TGAGGAGCATGATTGGGTCGATTCTGGAGATGATATGGGAGTAGCCCTTCACATAATCATTCATCATACTGTCAAACTCGTCGTACACAATCTCTCTGACCTGGAAGTCCCAATCCGGTGGGTTGTAGGTAACTCTACTCTTAATCCACAGTGCAATGACGAGAGCGAAAGGGGTGAGTGAGAGTAGCACGATGACTGAGGAAGATATCCATACCGACGGTGTTGTGATTGCAGTCACTATAGAATACTGTGCAACCTCAACAGCCAAGAAAGTCCATGCAACTAGGAGAGCAAAGAGTAGAATGTAGAGCGGAAGCATTGGCTTGTAGGTCACTACATTCTCTGACAAGTGCAACCCTCCATTCGGTCGAGTCCCTAGAACAACATAGACCTTGTGGTAAACCTAGTCGACACCCAACTCGGAGAGAATCGACGAGGCGAGTTCGCTCTCTCCTTCTAGGCGGATAATCTCAAGCAGAAGAATGGCAATGGCATTCTCCGTGACGGCGAGAGCATCTCTGACTCCCAGCTCCTTTGCTTGGGACGGAATTGGCTGACGTACGTAGTACCCCTCGTCATCAGGACTTAGGTACTTCCTGAAATTTCGGTCCCAAGACTGCCACCACCAAATGACTTGACCATGGGTATCTGTTTCGTGTAGACGACAAAAGAGTCTGGTAATTGACTTCAGATCCTCGGACCATGATTCGATGTACGCACTCTTCTCAAAGCCCCTTACCCTCAGAATCACTCGAGGTTCTGTGTACACCCTGAAATCGCCGAGTTCAGCCTGATTCATGACCACCCTGGCCTGTGACACTCCCCTAGCTTTGGACTGCTCTTTCACTAACCACAAAGCTTCTCGAATCAAGGGGAGCGTGAAGACCTTAGATGCGTCATTAGAGGTCGCAAGAAATGCTCCAAAACTGCCGACAATGTGGTTCAGTGCAAGTACGACAGGTAGTATCCACTGAGCAACGGGCAAGAACGATGGATTCTGTAGCGAGACATAGAACGGGAGCGCATAGATAGTAACTATGATGATTATCGGAATGTGGAAGAACCAGTAATTGCTCCTCGATTCAAGGCGTAGATAGTCCCTATGATGGTCTTTGATGAGCTGTCTGACATCTTCGACTGTGAATTGCACCGGTTTGTAGTCCCAGTCTGGAGCCGTATACTCAACGGATTTCTTCTTCGCTGTAAACCCGATAGCGTATGCTACGATGACCATCAGAATGGGAACGGCAAGGTAGGGTAGAAGAGTGAACCAGATATCGAATGGTAGCGGTAGGTACACTTGCCCAATAGCCACTCCCGCCGCTATATTCACGGCCAAGAAGAACCCAATCAGGAGCTGGTAGATTGTGATCGACCTATACGTCACGGGGCTCTCTGTCATCTCTCCACCGACCCCCACAAATTCAACTGACTACTCTTTAAGCGTTCCTGACTATGACGGCAGTCGTGTCAGCTTGGACATAGGGAAATGTATATTAGTCGAATCGCCGAAATCGGTTGTGTTTTCACGATAGTTAACTGAACTAGGGAGAGAAACAGAATGATAAAGAAAGGCGATGTAGCACCAGATTTTGAAACTACGACTGAAAATGGGAATCCATTCAGACTAAGCGAGCACAAGGGAAAGAAGGTGTTCCTATACTTCTATCCAAAGGACAATACTACAGGCTGCAAGGCCGAGGCTTGTTCCATTAGGGACAGCTATGATGTCTTTCAGGGTAATGACATCCCTGTGTTTGGCGTGTCCGGTGGAACCGAGAAATCTCATCAGAGCTTCAAGGAGAAGAACAATCTTCCATTTCCGCTCCTGATGGATGAGGAGTTTGAGATTGCCAAGCTCTATGATGTCTATCAGAAGAAGAAGATGTACGGGAAAGAATACATGGGAATCGTAAGAACCACATTCCTGATCGACGAGGATGGCAAGGTTGAGGGAATCTTCGGCGGCTCGGAAGGAATTGAGAAGGTGAAGACCAAAGAGCATGCTGATCAAGTCATTAAGTTCTGGGGTCTGAAGCTTTAGGAGTGGCTGCTGTGTTAGGCATTGGCGATGTCGCGCCAGACTTTGAAACCACAGATGAAGAAGGGAGGCAGTTCCAGCTTAGTGACTACCAAGGCAGCAAAGTAGTCTTGTATTTCTATCCACGCGACTTCACTCCCGGTTGTACGGCGGAGGCTTGTTCAATCAGAGATAGCTACCACATCTTTGAGGGCTCAGGCATTCCGATCTTTGGGATATCAGGAGGATCGGCAGAAATGCATCGTAGCTTCAAGACGAAGTACAACCTCCCATTCTCAATCCTCATGGATGAGGACCTAGGAATCGCGAAACTCTACGGAGCCTATAGTAAGCTAAGTCTAGTTGGGGCAGGTGTGAAGCGCATAACATTCCTAATCGACGAGGAGGGGAGAATCGAGGGGATCTTCGGAGGATCCGAGGGGCTTGAGAGGGTCAATTCACGCCAACATGCGGATCAGATTGTAAACTTCTGGGGATTAAAGCTCTAGAGCGATTGTATCAGCGATTCGGCCGCCTTGGATGGCCGACACTGCTCAAATAGATGACACTCTCTTCGACCCCGTCTAGGCCCAAGAGTGAGTTCAGTTCGTCGTCGAAGATTGCGCCTATTTGGCAGGTTCCGAGGTCAAGAGCGTCTGCAGCCAAGGCCAGGTTCTGCGCAATATGCCCCGAATCGAGGAATATGTACCTGTATGCACGCTGCAGATACTTCCACTTTGATCTGGCAAATACGGCCGACCAGATGAACACAACCGGTGCATGCTCTGCCATTTGCTGATTGAGTGCACCCTTGCCCACCTGTACAGCGAACAAACCCTGTTCCAAACACTCAAGCTCATGCCTTGGTACCAAGTAATGATAAAGACCTGGTTCTATGTCCTCCACCCGATTGATGCATAGGTATGTTTCAACAGGATAGAGTGCTCCAGCAGAAGGGGCAGTCCGTAGATAATACTCACCCCTACGGGCCGAAATCCCCTGAGAAGCCCACAAAAGCTGCGAGAGCTGTTGTTGCGTGAGCGGTTCGCTCGTGTATGCTCGAGTACTACGACGCTTCTGTAGACAATCCCAGAGACCCAAGCCGCCTTTGATATCAGGAGACGGAAGGGACACTCTAGTCGCGGAAGGGTACTTCTTGTAGGTTGGTGGCTTGGTGCGCCAATCAAGTCTGTGCCTTGGTAGATCCCCTCTCACGTATTTCGTTCTGCTGAGGAAATCTTCTCCTGAATGAGTCATGTTCCATCGGGAACCAAAAGGATGTGGACCTTATCAATCGATTCAAAAGGGAATGCTAGGATTCCGGTTGCCCAGTCGGCTAGGTCCGCAGGGCAAGCATTTTAATCGAAGCTGTTGTGCCCCCCATTCAGACAGACCAATATAGGCCTGTACGTGAATTTGAAGGGACTCTATAAATGCCTGAAGAGAAACTCACTGTTGAGGAACTTAAGAAGAAGGCTGAGAAACCAGGCAAGGACGCTATGATTCTCCATGACTTCTACAAGGGGAAGATTCAGAGTATAGGGAAGGCGCCCGTACGTGATTTTTCAGACTTTGCGATATGGTACACACCTGGTGTTGCTAAACCTTGTCTTGCCATCAAGGAAGACGAGGAAACTGCATATGATCACACCAACAAGGGAAACATGGTTGCAGTCGTGAGTGACGGCACACGTGTCCTAGGCTTGGGTGACATCGGACCCTACGGAGCAGGTCCTGTCATGGAGGGCAAGTCAATCCTGTTTAAGTATCTTGGAGGAGTTGACGCATGGCCAGTGTGTGTTGACACAAAGGACGCCGACAAAATCATCGAGGTCGTGAAGCTGATTCAGCCCTCATTTGGAGGGATAAACCTAGAGGATATCTCCAAGCCCAAGTGCTACAAGGTGCTTGAGGAATTGAGGAACGACAAGGATGTCAAGATTCCAGTATGGCATGATGATGCCCAGGGAACAGCCACGGTTGTTCTCGCTGGTGTGCTCGGAGGCCTGAATGTTGTGAAGAAGGAAATGGAGAGCATCAAGGTTGCTTTCCTTGGTGTAGGTGCGGCAAATACAAGGACTGCATACCTTATCTTTGCAGCAGGCGTTGACCCCAAGAACACGGTAATGGTCGACAGCAAGGGTGCCATATACGCGGACAGGGAGGACATTGTTGAGGACAAGGATTACGACTTCTTCAAGTACGACCTAGCACAGAAGACCAACCCCGATCGGATGACCGGTGACCTTGGAGATGTCATCGAGGGGATAGACGTGCTCATCACAGCTTCTAGGCCGATACCTGGTTCAGTGAAGAAGGAGTGGGTCTCCAA
>JBHLPB010000222.1:0-4441 GCA_048939905.1 Promethearchaeota archaeon | reverse complement strand
CTAGGCCCTCAACCTAGCGCCTTTGGCCAGGCTTGGCAACCTCCGCATGAGTAGAACGATGCTCGACTCGTTTTGCTGGTGTGAACCTCTTAAAGATGTCGGACCTGTCTCTGGAATCGGGCTATACTACTTTGTATCTATCTGGCTCAGCGAAGAAGTCCATAGCAAGCACAAACGAGTTGAATTTCGCGTGGTGGACTACACCGTCCGGAATGGTATATGTGTCACCTTTCTTGTAGAGTCTAGCATCATCGCCGATTGTGAGGGTCATCTCTCCCTCCATTACCACTCCAAACTGAGCCGAGTGACTGTGTGCCGGCACCTTGGCAGAGGGCTCAATCTCAAAGAACACAATCTGGAAGTCTTTGCCTTGCGCTAGCCATCCTTCCACACCCTCCATTGAGTGCTTCACTCTGGGGAGGCTCTTGATGAAATCTGGATATGTCGGTCTAGTCATGTTATTCACTAACTCGAGATATCGATTTTAGTCCCTTAATACTTCAGCGGAGAACAAGATGGAGCCTCGGGCGGGATTCGAACCCGCGATCTATTGCTTACGAGGCAATCGCCGTAACCACTTGGCCACCGAGGCTTGTTTCACGCGGAGTCCGCCCGTGAGCGTTAATAAAAGTTTATCATGAACCGGAATTGACTTGGACCGGAGGTCTCCCAATGACCATGGGTGAGATGGGTGAGCGTCAATTCCTAAGGAGCATCCGTGACCTTGTAAGTGAGATTGATGGTGCACGACTAGGTTTCGATGATGATGCGTCAGACATCCCGTTTACAAATGAGAAGAGTCTGGTAATCAACGTAGACACTTTTGTCGGGAAGACTGACAGACTTCCAGGAATGACAGAGGCCCAAGTGGGACGAAAGACCGCTGTGATGGCTTTGAGCGACCTGGTGGCAAAGGGGGCTTCGCCATTGGCCACTATGCTGTCTCTCTGTGTCCCCCAGAACTATGAGACGACTGCAGCTCATGAGATTGTACGCGGATTCTCTCAGTACTGTCTAAAATCAGGCGTCCCTTTCATCGGTGGTGATGTTGGTTCGTCCAGCGACATCGTAGCAACAGGTGTCGCAATTGGAGTAGTTCCTCCAAATGGAATTGTCACTAGAGGTGGCGCTAAGGAGGGTGATATCGTGGCCGTCAGTGAGAAGTTTGGACTCACCTCAGTGGCGTTTGAGATACTCTTGAATGAACAGAAGGCAGAAATCGACCTTAAGAACAGAGCACTGGCAGCTGCATACAAACCAGACATACATTATGGGCTCGTTTCCGCTCTAGTAAAGAAAGGTGCAGTCACCTCTTCTATGGACAGTAGCGATGGACTTGGGATAACCTTGAACACAATGGCATCGCATAGTGAACTGTCCTTTCTGATATATGACCTTCCCATTGCCGAAGGCGTCGCAGACTTTGCCCGGGCCCTCGGCGTCGAAGACAGAAAGATGGTGATGGAGGGGGGAGAGGAGTTCGCTCTTGTACTCACCATTCAAGAAGACCGCTGGGACGAGGCACTTGAGATCACACGAAGCTTGCATGCACCTCTACAGAAGATAGGTCGGGTAAGTGCAGGCCAAGGTGTACGGCTCAAGACCCCAGAGGGGGATATTGAGATTCCGCCAAGAGGATACGACAATTTCAGGGAGTGGGAATGAGCTGGACAGGGTAGTGATTGTTGATGGCTATGTGGATGAGCCCACATGTCTCGGTGTTCCGCCCTACATCAGTCCCTATCCACGATACCTAGCTGGAGCAATCTGGACAGAGTCACCCAAGACCGAGGTTATTTACCAGACCATAGATGAAGTTCGCAAGCTTAGAGACCCTCAACACAAGTGGGCCAGTTTTGACATGATACTTCTGATTGCAGGAATGATAGTGCCTGGAAAGTATCTTGGCGGCACTCCTATATCCGTCAAGGAAGCCAAGCGAATCTTTTCAGATGAGAGAATCGCTGATCTTCCTAAGTTGCTGGTTGGTCCTTGGGCACGCTTTGGTTGTGGACTCGAAGGAGGACGTCTTGCACTAGGTTCAGATGTTCTCTCTCCACCATTTGACTACATTGTTTCCGGGGACTCCGAGGTAGTTCTTGCTGATATCATGAAGGGGGGCTATGACCCGTCTACTGTGGACCTCTCCAGAGTAAGGAAAGCTCCTGAAGAGATCCAAGAGTATTCCATTCGAGGGGCAAATGTGATACCACAGCATCCCGGCTACCCGAACGGACACCTAATCTGCGAAATCGAAACTTACCGCGGTTGCCCGCGTTACATCACGGGTGGATGCTCGTTCTGCACGGAACCTCTCTATGGCCATCCAGCGCAACGAACTGCGATTGACATAGCAAGAGAGGTCGAAGCCCTGTACGAAAACGGAGTCCGAGCTTTTCGAGTTGGAAATCAGGCAGACCTTTTCACTTATGGGTCTAACGAGATGGGTGAGGCGGAGTTTCCGAAACCCAATCCGGACGTCATTGATGAGCTGTTCACCAAGGTACGGTCGGCCGCTCCGGAAGTGGAGGTTCTCCACATCGACAACGTCAACCCAGGTACCCTTGCTCACCATCCTGAAGAGAGCAGAGAAGTTGCCAAGATAATCATCAGTCACCACACTACTGGAGATGTCGCTGCTTTCGGAGTGGAATCCCTGGATCCTGAGGTAGTCACACGCAACAATCTGAAAGCGGATGAGGAACAAGTGATGGATGCTGTTCGTCTACTAAATGAGGTTGGCAGCCAGCGACCTCCCTGGGGACTGCCTCATCTACTGCCAGGCATCAATCTTCTCTACGGTCTTATAGGCGAGAGCAAGAAGACCCTCGAATACAATGAGTCATTTCTAGAACGCCTTCTGGACGAGAACCTTGTTGTGCGCCGCATAAACATAAGGCAAGTAATCGGTTTCAACGGGACCCGGCTCAGAGGCCAGAAACACAGAGGCATCAAGAAACATCAGTTCGCTAAGCACAAGAACCGCGTCAGAGAAACGATTGATCTTGAGATGATAAAGAAGGTCGCACCCTACGGCACCATAATCTGTTCTGCATTCCTTGAGCAACAGAGAGGTAAGAGCAATCTGTATCGTCCTTTAGGAACCTATCCACTTCTCTGTCAGATGCCGAAGGGGCAAAGCCCCCGGGCGAGGGCAGACGTGTTTGTTGTGGATCACGGCCCAAGGTCTCTAACTGTTTTGCCACATCCCTTCAAGGTTAGCGAGTCTACGCTCTCTCAGTGGCAGGCTCTCCCTGGAATAGGAGCGCGGCGAGCTGCCAGGATAAAAGCCGCTGAATCGATTCAAAGCCCTGACCATCTTGAAGCCATACTCGAAACAGAGCTTCCTGAGTGGCTAACACGGACTCTGGACTTTGACAAACCCAGAACAGAATGAGTCTGTGGCGGGCCCGGCCGGATTTGAACCGGCGATCTCTAACTTAGAAGGCTAGCGCCCTATCTACCTCCCGAAGGATGATTTCCTCGAGGGTCCAGGCTAGGCAACGGGCCCTGAGAGTCCCTCGACTTCTTTCTCTTAAAAGAGAATTGGTCCACTTCGCCTCTTCTAAGGTGCCGAAGCAGCTAAAACTCAATCTTTGTCACTGACTCAAAGTTGTCCACGATGTACATCTTCTCTATCCCAATTCTTACGACTGCACAATTTGGTGATTCCACAAAATCGGAGAGGAAGGGATTCTTCTTCACTAGCATCTCTGCCAGCTTTTCCCGCTCAGGGGGCTCTGTATCTACCGCATCCCCAATCAGTGTCACCGAAGTTGTGGCGTCGAAATCAGACGGTGTGTTCTTGCGATTGTCAACCATCAGAGAAACACGAGGATTGGCGCTAATCTGGCGATACTTGAGTCGATCCCGCATTGTTGCAAAGACGACTTCCTTCAAGTCGGGTGTGAACTCGAAACCAACCAAGCAGGAATAAGGTTCGTCACTCGCTGAAGTTCCCAAAACTGAAACTATCTGCGAACTGAAAAGCTCTACAAGCCGTTCACGCAATGCATCGTCCATCTCATCGAACATCATTTTTGCTCAGCCTCATTTCCAGACTAGGCTTCAGATTACCTACAAATCTCATTAAGTCACTGGTCATCGTTTTTCGATACAAGAAGTTACGTTGGGTGACATTATCACCCAACGTCAAGGTGCCTTATTGCAGGAGGTAGAACTCTGAGTATCGCTGTCGTCTTAGTAAGGGCAGCAGGACAATCGCAATCAGTATCACAATGGCGGCTCCTAAAGCAGTGAAGTAAATCACAGGAATCGAAGCCTGCTTGACTGCAATGCCAGCAGTTGCCCAAACCACTACCAGACCAAATGCGAAATCCTTCCTTCTGACCAACATCAGCAGAGTGATTACAACCGCTACCAGAATCACGGCCGCAGTCCAGGTTTCTTGTATTGCCAATGCGATTCCTGGGCTTCTCCC
>JBHLPB010000221.1:0-4442 GCA_048939905.1 Promethearchaeota archaeon | reverse complement strand
ACTTCGATGATGAAGACATCTATTCTGACGACGACGAAGATTGGGAAGATGATGAATGGGAAGATGATGACGAGGACTGGTAAAGCTCGTCGTCATGCACTACCCTGAAGTCATTTCACTAGTCGCCTTTTGTCAAGAGAACCTTAAACGCCACAGGTACTAGCTTTCGTAGGAAGGATGCTAATGGCCAAGAAGAAACCAGCAACCAAGAAGAAGGCAAAGGAAAAGCCCGCGCCGAAGAAAAAGAAGTAACCTCTTGGAACGGGGAGGGATCTTGAAGCCTGTCATTCACAGGGAGACACTCCTCTCCGTCCTTTGCTTTTTTTTGAGGAAGCGTATACAATCGCTCGTCTTTGAGAAGGGAACTGCATGTTCCACACCGAAGAAGTGATAGCCTGCTCTTGAGTCCTCTTGACTGGTGTTCAGATATTGCTGAGACTAGCTGTCGGTCAGATGGAACCGAGAATCAACGACCATCATGGGAACTTGTCCAGAATGATGGAGATCCTCGATTCTGCATCAGACAATGACGTGGATGTATTGGTTCTACCGGAGCTTGTGAACTCAGGCTACGTTTTTGAAACCAAGCAGGAAGTAGAAGCGCTCGCTGAGCAAATCCCAGATGGCCCATTCTCTAGTGCGCTTCTGCAATGGTCTGCAAGGAATACGCTTGTTGTGGCCGGGCTCGCAGAGAGAGTGGAAGCTAGCTTCTACAACTCAGCAGGAGTTTTCGGAAACGGAAGGCATCTAGTCACGTACAGGAAAATCCAACTGTTTGACCGTGAGAAAGATTGGTTTGAAGCGGGCGATGAAGAACCGCCTGTTGTTGAGTTTCGAGGCCACAGATTCGGAGTGATTGTGTGCTTCGACTGGGCATTCCCTGAGCTGACGAGAATCTTGGCATTGAAGGGGGCGCAGATAGTTCTCCACCCAGGGAACTTCGTTCTACCATATTGTCCAGACGCGATGACAACAAGGTCGATAGAGAATCTCATATTTACTGCTACGGCTGGAAGGACTGGAGATGAGAGGGGAGTTTCTTTCATAGGAGGTTCCCAAGTCACTACTCCGAAGGGGGAAATCCTATTTCGCCTTAAAGACAGAGAAACGAAAGTTGCCTGGGTGGATGTAGACTTGACCGAAGCTGACAATAAAGCGATTACTGAGCGCAATGACGTACTGAAGGACCGAAGACCAGAATTGTACCGTAGACTCACTGAAACTCCTTAGTCTTGCTAGGTATTCTGCCTCGCCACTCGCCAACCAAGTATTTGGAAGAGTTCTTCGCCAACTTATCCAAGATTGCCTGCGAAGGATTGATACCGGTAACATCTGCTAGGCGAATCATGTAGATCATGACGTCGGCAAGCTCTCCGGCAAGGGACTCTCGATACTGGTCGTCCTTCAGGTATTCTGCAATCTCCTCCTCAGTCAGCCATTGAAATAGCTCCAGCAGTTCTCCCAACTCTATCGATGCAGAAACTGCAAGAGCAGCCGGCTTCTGAAAGGACTCCCAGTCACGTGCTTGGACAAACTTCCGAATGAGTACCATCAAATCGTCGAGAGATTGGTACTCGTCCTCACCTTCATTCGTCATCGACCGTTTCCTCAGTGAAGGAGCGTCTTACAATCCACATTGTGTAGACAGCAAAGATGTCAATGAGAAGAGCTAGTTGCAGTAGATATGGCCCTGTCAACTCCGGAAGAATGGAAGCTCCAGTTTGAAGCCAGCTGATAGTATCAACTGTCGCCATCAACACAACGGCCACCAGCGCGATAAGAAAAACAGGTCCCAAGTAACGCGACCTAGTGGGAGATCGGATCCAGGTTTCAAGAGATAGGACAACGGCTGCGCCGGAAACTATCAGGATGAAATAGAATCCCAGAATGAAGTAGCTCCAGGCAAACCAAATGCTGGGTGGCCAGGGCAGAACTACTGCGAAGCCCACTAGAATCATAACAAAGGCAAGAGAAGGCCAAGGATCATCAATGAATGCCTCCAGTCTTTCGGATGACGCGCGACCAACGACAACTTCTCGGCTGGGTTCCCAGTCCTCGAAGTCTTCATCGTCTTCGTACTCTTCATCCTCTTCGTAGTCATCGTCCTCCCATGACTCATCTTCTTCTTCCTCAGAGTCGTCGAACTCTTCGTCGAACATGAAGGCATCCTCTTCCGATTTGTGACCTGTCGAGAGCGTGGCTCCGTTAAAACAGTTGTTGTCTGTTTTGCAGGAGGACTAGCCGGGAACGTCCAGCCGAAGAACCGTTAAAACAAGATTCTCGGGAGTGTATGTCATGGCATCCGATGAGCAGAGCGTCAGCCAGCTTCTGCAGAGGGCACGAGAACTCCGTCAACAGGGAGACTACAGAGAGGCCATAGAGGTCTATCGTGAAGTGCTCGACGTTGACCGCGACTGCTTGGAAGCTCTCAACGAAGTGGGATTGATCCACGTCATCATCGGAGAACAGACACTTGCTGAAGTTGCGTTCGATTTGGCCATCTCAATCAGCCCATATGACTTCAGAGCATATAGCAATAAGGCCGAGGCTCACTTGACACTGGGTAAATTCGAGAAAGCCTTGGAAGCCGCTCAAGCCGGCCTGAGATTCTCTCCTGAGCGTGCTGAACTGTGGGAGAAGAAGGCTCGGGCCCTCGAGAGCATGATGAAGATAGATGAGGCCATTGATGCATACAATGAGGCAATCAAGTACGACTCAGAGAACCCTCAAACATGGAAGGCTCTCGCTCTGTGTTTGGATGCACAGGAGAAATGGACAGAGGTAGCACGCGCCTACCGGATTGCAGCCGAGCTGCACGAAAAACGTGGAGAAACCAAAGAGGCTGAGAGCTGCGAGAAGTTCGCCGGATTCGCTGAGAGCTCCTAGTTGGAAACATCAGCTGTTCGAGATACGGGGGAGGCCCTCATCCACAACCTTGAGCAGTGGATCAGAGCACTCCCATAGATGTTTCATTACTTCCTTCTCTGGAACACTATTCCAAGGATAACGGCTGCGATAGCCGCGGCAATGTAGATGCCCCATTCCGCAAGGAACTCCAATAGAGGATTGGGTGTCGTTGTCGCTGTAGTCGTCCCTGTAGTAGTCGGAAGGGGCCCTATGGAATTGCGCACACGAATCACCATCTCCATACCGACATGCCAAGTTGAGCCAATCCTTATTGAAGCCTGAACCGTTATATTCGTGCCATCGGCCTGGGCCGGGAGAAGTCGCGAGTAACTCTCCAGGTCACCCTCCTCAGATTTGTGGATGTGACTGATGATGCTATAGTTGTTCCAGACTCCCGTTCCAAACTTGACACCAAGGCTCACTTCGTCGAGATTCGTCGAATTGAGCATGTGGGCGTATACTGTGACATTTATCGTAGTGGAACTGGTCGGTATGTTTGGTGACCAGTAGACATTGACCTCATTCATTGCATCGCAGTCACCGATGCCCCAGTCGAAGTCATAGACCTCCAGATACCATTGAGCCACATCCTCGTTCTCAATGATGACTCCAGCCTCTCTGTTGGCAGTGATGCTCCCATCACTGTAGTTTATGCTACTGATTAGCACAATTCGTCCATCCACGATGATGCCCTTGTTGTGGTTCGCAGTGAACCACCTAGTGTCTTGCCATACAATTGGTATTCCGTTGTCTTGGAATATCTCTTCAATCTCAAGCCAATCCTTCTCTTCCTCGGATATGACTCTGACCGTCACACCACGGGCTTTGGCCGCAAGAATCGCGTCGACAACCTGATCGACTGCACCTGCATCACCGATGCTAGTGAAGTAAGGAATCTGGATATCCAAGGTTGCCTGTGCGCTGTTTATGCAGTATAGGATACCCTGGAGACTAGTGTCAGGACTGAAGATAGGAGTGACGTTCATGGGTCCGCTAAATTCACCCGCGTCGGCGAAGGGCCGGGGATATGTACTGTCATCACCCGTGAAGGTCAGTGCGGTTCCATTTCCATGAATACCTACATCATAGTCAGTTCCTCTTGCCCAGTCATAGCCGAACACTGAACGGTAGTAATCGGTGACTTGGGTGTCAGTCATGGCAATGCTCCACTCCCTGTTGGCCTTCTTGCCATCCTCAGGGAAGCTTGTCTTCGCCCAGTTGCCTGCATGAACAATCGTTGTCTCATTGTCGATGATAACGAACTTCTGGTGAGCATAGGTGAAATCTGATGAGTTAGTCCATTTGACGGGATACCCAAGAAGCGTCAGATTGTTGGCTACGTACTTGTTCTGATTCGGATACCCCAAGCTGTTCCAACCAAGTAGAAACTTCATGTCAAGTGTCGGCTTGGCCGCATGGATCTCGTGTATCAACTCGAGAATGTAGGGATTGTTTATTCCGTATATCTCAACGTAGATGCTCTCCTCTGCGCTTTGCAGAAAATGCCAGAGTTCATCCTTGCTTCCATCAGGTGA
>JBHLPB010000220.1:0-4476 GCA_048939905.1 Promethearchaeota archaeon | reverse complement strand
ACTCGCAAGGTCGTCCAGCCCATCCAAGTTTCCCAACGAAGAGCCGATCAATGACACCTTTCGGACTGGTGTCTTCTCAAGTCCCTCTTCAACAATCCTCTTTAGAATGTCCAATGACCTTGCCCTACGAGGCCGGCAGATGTGGCCTACCATGCAGAACTTGCACGAGTATCCACAGCCCCTCGTCACTTCAACCAGAAACGACTTGCCAAAAACAGGATCCAGCTTCGCTCCATCAGGCACATCCGGGATGATCTGAGTGACAGGGTGAAATATGTCATCTAGATTGCTCATTATGAGCCTCCTGACGGAAGACTGCCCGGCAGAGGGCACGTAGACTCCTGGAATCTCCCCCATAGAAACGAGAGCATCTGACCTTGAGGAGGAGTCGCGGATGGTATCTACAATATCATGGATTACTAGGTCACCTTCCCCAATCACAAAGGCATCAACGAAGTCTACGTATGGCTCCGGATTGGCGCTTACCACAGGCCCTCCTACAAGCACAATCGGACTATCTGGGCCTCGGTCCTCCGATAGGGTCTCAATCCCGCCCATGTCCAGCATCTGGAGCAGATTCAGGATATCCTCCTCCCACGTCAAGGAGAAGGCCACAATGTGATTCTCTTCTAATGCGCGCCCAGTTTCAAGTGATCGTATGGGAGAAGACACATCATACCTGAAGTACCTCTCACAGGAAATATCAGCTCTGCCATTCAACAACTCATAGAACAGGTGAGTCGCAAGACTGGTAATTCCGGCTCTGTAAGTTGACGGATAGCAGTATCCTACCAAGACGTGGGTCTGCCTCAGGTCCTTCACAATGATGTTGTGTTCCTTGAGCCGAATCTTGGGCAACGCTGTGTTCCCTTCCTGATGTTCAGACTACAGTTCCTTCGCGTAGTCTGTTTCTGACAGTTTCTGAGTAACCCTTACAAACTTCCCTGGTCCTATGTCCCTCTCAACCACCACACCAATTCCAGTACGTGCACCTTGGTGTAGTACCACTCCGGGTGCGAGAAGGGTTCCTATTCCTGTCTTGACGTTGTCTCCGATTATTGCTCCCAGTTTCCTTCGACCTGAGCTGACCGACTTGCCTTTCACCCGCACACTCACAGGTCTGTCATCATGACGAAGATTGGCAGTGATAGTCCCCGCTCCGAAATTGACTTTCTCTCCAATCACAGAGTCTCCAACATACGAGAGATGTCCTATACTAGCTCCGTCCATGATCAATGAGTTCTTGACTTCGCACCCATTCCCGACTTTCGCATTCTTTGTGAGGCAGGTGTAAGGTCGAATGTAGCAATTGGGTCCAACTGTTGAGCCTTCACCAACATACACAGGGCCCTCAATGTAGGCACCGCTCTTCACAGTGGCCCCTGCTTTCACTGTGACATCTCCCTTGAGCACAGCACCATCTTCTACTACTCCTGAAATCCGGCCTTTCATTTCCCTCATTACACGTTCGTTCGCCTCCAGCAAGTCCCAAGGCCGCCCAATCTCAAGCCACCAAGACGGTATAGTGAAAACGCCCACATTTTCTCTCTTGATGAGCATCATTATTGAGTCTGTAATCTCATACTCGTTCCTCGGTGATAGCTCCGTCTTCTCTATTGCCTCCCACAGGGCTCCTCCAGCCGCATACACTCCTGCGTTGACCAAGTTGCTGGCCATCTGTTCTGCGGTTGGTTTCTCGATAAGGTCGGTCGCCTTACCATTCTCTACTGCTACTACACCATAGGGCGAAGGGTCTTTGATTGGAAACACCGAGAGAGTCAATTCAAAGCTACTATTCTTGTGATGATCAATCAGCCCCGTGAACGTTCCCGGGCCTGTCATCACATCGCCATTCATCAGGAGTACGGCATCGTCGCCTGCAAAGTCCTTCACGTGTCCTGCTGCGTGAGCTGTTCCCCTTCTCTCTTCTTGGAGAACGTATGAAACACTCATCTTCCCCCAGTCTTCAGAGTCGATGGCCTCTCTAAGTATCTCTCCATGATACCCATAGACCACTAGGGTCTCCCGGATTCCAGCCTCCTTGAGGGCATTCAGAGTGTGGAATATGAATGGTTTCCCTGCTACAGGCAGAAGATGCTTTGGTAGGTTTGCCGAGAGGGGCATCATCCGCGTTGATTCGCCTGCGGCTAGTAGGGCGGCTTTTTTCATGGTAGGTCGAGCATTTCGATGATGTACTCTGTTATAGAGTTTGTCGGGGGCCAAGAAGACCGTTCCGAAGCCACAACACGGCGCAGTCGCAGACCGCGACACTCGGCCTCGTGCTGCGATAGATTAATATACTTTGTTTTGTACAAATGATGTGTTGTTTGAGGCAAATCTTGAGAACTCTGTGTGCTTCAAACATGACGAACGAAAGTAGGTGAAAACTACAATGATGTCAAATGAACAACTACAGGAGGAGCTTAAGGATCTGAAGCTCACAAAGAGCCAGATGATTGTGCTTGACATTCTCCGCACCAGCGGCAAGAATGGCGTCACTCCGAAGCAGCTCCTTGACAAAGTGTCTTTCGCACCAAGGACTGTCAGGTACGCACTTAGAAAGCTCCTGAAGAAGAAACTAATCAAGAGAGTACCATGTCTGCAAGACATGCGTCAATGGATTTATGTCCCAGCATAGATTAGCAAGGAACGAAAGGGACCTTCTTTCGCTGGCGGCAAAGAGCTGTCAGTGAGGGAATTGAGTGAGGATGGGAAACTCTCAATCCTCGCAACATACCACGACTTACATGGATGACGAGCTGGAGGCTGTCTGTTGGACCCTGTGAAGATACTTGCCGGTGAAGAGGAAGTAGCGGCTGCAGTCCGAGCCCTCAACGATGAGAGCCGAAGACAGATTCTCCATGCTCTTAGGGCCAGGCCAATGTCAACATCAGAGCTCTGCAGCTTCTTAGAAGAACAAGAGTCCGAGAAAGATGTGAAGCCACAGACTGTGCGCTACCATCTGAAGGAGTTGGAGAAGAGTGGACTGATTCAGCAGGATGGTTACGCTCCTGCTGGAAATGGCGCCTCTCATGTAATGACTAAAATCTGGCGAGCGACAGCTGAAACCATCTTCATTGCTACAGGCAGCCTTGACGACCTTCCTGAGCGAGTTCCTGCTGAGCTAGAAAGGTCTCTTGACCTAGTAGGAACCCTAAGACCCATGGGATTCTCCATTCCCGATGAAAAGACGCTGAGAGAGCTGGCAGATCATTTTCATGAACAAGACGAACTCTGGAGAAAAGGCCGCGAGAGAGCGAAAAGGATTCTCAAAGAGATACCAGAGATTGACCCTGGAGTGTACATCGCACTTCGGCGAATTCTCAGTGTGGTCCTACTAGACGACTCTGATTTCGAGAAATACTGTGATGTGTCACGGGCCATGTTCTATGCTTTCAGAAAGGCATACTTGGACGGTAAGGGTGAAAACCCCAAGGTCTACTAGTTGGCTGAACCCTCTCATTTCTCCCTATCACTGTGGAAAGGATACTCAGTCGTCAGTAGACGCTTTATCCGTCCAGCTATCTTGGGTCCTACACCCTTGACCTTTCTAAGGTCCTTCTCCTCAGCTGAGAATACCTTCTCAAGAGATCCGAGCTCTGTCAATAGGGCGCGCGAGATCACTGTGTCTACACCTGGAAAACCGGACATGATGTACTCCAAGGTCTGAGCGTCACCAATTCTCGTCTCTCCGGTTCGAGTCCGTAGTGGACGCTTCGCCCCGACCTGTTCGAGGTGCGCCAACCGATACAACACATTGGCAGTTTCTTCGGCATTTCTTGTCCAGAGGATTGGTACTCGAATACGGATAGCGATTGAAGCAAGTGCACCATAGATTGATGAGGGGCTCACTGCTCGAAGCCCGATGAGCTGCTCACCCTCTATTATCAATACAGGACGACGATAGGCTGATCGCAGGGCAGTCAGCTGCACAAAAAGCCGACCGTCGATCAGTGATTGAATGAAGTCATCGGACTCCTTCCGCTCTACTGCCACCTCCTCAGATACTATGTAGTCTGCTATCTCAAGGCTCTCACCAGTGACTTCGACATCAAGACGCGTCAGTTCACGTGGTACAGCCGTCGGAAGCTCACGAGAATCCACAATCATACGAATGGTTTCGTCATCCTGCTTCACCAGTCTTGGCGCTGCTCCAGGAGTCGCAGGTTCTTCCTCGACATCTTCCTCCACAAACTCCTCGAGGCTAGTCTGCTTCTCATCTGAGTCTTCCTCAGCTTCCTTCAGTGCAGAAGGCATCTTCTTCAACTTCTTAATCACGCTCCAATGATAGAACTCGTCGTGTGTTTTGCGGGCGACAAATATCACGACACGTCCCGGACTCTGGCGTCCGGTCCTCCCACGACGTTGGATGTAGGGGACCACGGAGGGCACACAGTCATAGAATACTACCAAGTTGCATTCGGGAATGTCAAGCCCCTCCTCTCCTACCTGAGTGGCCACTAGTACATTGAACTC
>JBHLPB010000219.1:0-4479 GCA_048939905.1 Promethearchaeota archaeon | reverse complement strand
TACCACGGAGCTGAAGCTCGAGAATACTGCGGACTGTGTCTCTATGTTAGTGCTGCTAATGTGGACATTAACGAAGGCCGGTATATCCCCTGTTATGTTCCCCTCAAATCCATAGGGAATCACTGCGTAGGCATCGACTCGATCATAATAGAGTGCCGTGAGGGCTTCGCTTTCGCTCTCATACAGGATAACAATGAAGTTTGGACTGTTCTGTAGATACCACGTGAAATTGGCTGAGAGGTCCTGACCCGGGTAGGTATTCGTAGGATCGGCATCCACCAAACCTAGGACTATGGCGTCCTCACTCTTATCCATCTGATCGGTCGCCATCATCCCGAAGCCCCCTTGATTTATGGCCAAATACATGGTAACCATAATCATGGTAGGCAAGGCGAAAATCAGAAGCAGCGCAAACTTGTCATTTTGAATCAATCGTAGCTCTTTCAGGAACATCGAGTATATGCGCCAAGGTTTGGTGTTCTTCTTCTTGGTTCCCTTCGCAGTCAAAGGACTTCACCCAGATGCCCTGGTCATCAGCAGCTTGTCACCTTTTATGCATTTTCGGCCTGCCTATCTTCTCAACAAGCCCTAGTACATCTGCACACATAAGCAGGTACAGAATCAGAGGACCATTCGGTCCAAACGCCTTGGACTTCTCAACTACCTGTTTTGTGCTCATTCTGTTTCCTGCATTGTAGAAGTGTCCAAGGAAGTTCCTAGTAGCAAGGTCGCCAAATGGAAAGATGCTGGTATCTCCAAGTCCTGCAATCATGAAAGCTTGGACGGTCCACTGCCCCACTCCTCGGATGGAACCGAGGAATTCCAGAATCTCCTCATATGGCATCTCCACCACCATTGATAGGTCGAGACTGCCATCGGCAACCAAGGAGCACACATTGTAAACATAGTCTGCCTTGTATCCGAGTCCATAGGCTCGCAACCCATCAACTCCACTGGCAATTAGGGATGATTCGCTTGGAAAACCGTAGAGGACCTCATCTAGAGTCTGGTCGACACCACCAAGACCGAGGACCAGGCGCTTTGTGATGACGCTTGCGGCTCGATATGAAATCTGTTGTTGAATGATGGTCTTGATGAGAGCTTCGAAAGGAGTGTCAGCAACATACGGTCGTATCCCACTCACTCTCGGTACGATGGGTGAAAGAATCTCGTCCTCAACCATCTGGTCAAGAGCAGGCTGGATGTCTATGTCAAGGCCAAGGATGCCTCTTACCTTTTTCGTCACTTCCCTCCTGCTAATGGTTTCAGGGGAGTAGACCACTCTCAGACGGCTACCAGGCTCAGGCTGCTTCACGACGACTGAACACGGAGCTTTACCTATAGTAAAGATTCTTCCCAGTGAGCTGGCTCCCGTAATCTCAGGAACCGGCTGAACGTCAGGGTATACCCATGAGTGGACTGACAGCAACAGATTGTATTCCCTGGGAACAGGAAGGGTCAATGACACGTGAAACCTACTCCTCCAAGATGAGGGGCAAGACGATTCCTTGTCTTGGACCTATACCTCGTTTTAGACTTTCTCTATTCCTCTCGTGTCTAGCTCTTGAATGTACGGCACGATTATATCCAGCTCTGTGGCTTGGCAACCGAGTGCGCATATTGAATCGAATTCAGATATCACAGCCTGAGCTGGTGCATATCCTCGGCATAGTGGCGGCCGTGGCCCTTCTTAACGCCGGACTCTACATAGTTCTCTATGTCTTAGCCCCATTGGTGGCTGGGATTATTGGTGGCTATCTTCTCGGGAAACCGTGGGGCGGACTCATTGTGGGTCTTGTTGGGTCCATGATCACCTATACGCCACTGCTCGCTTTCCTTGACTCATTTCAAGGAACAGCCTCTGACCCACTCGTCCTATTGCAGGCTGCATTGATTCTTTCGGTAATGGGTGCAGTTGGAGGCCTCGTTGGCGGAGTGCTCAGGTCAAGACTGCTTCCGGAGAGCTCCCGGAAGTCTCAGGTATCGACAACCAGTCTGCCAGGCGAGTAGTCAGCACGTGGGCCAACGGTACTCCTTCGCAATGGATTCCCGAACATCACCCATTCTGCCGCAGAAAGACCGTGGTCCGAGGTGATTTCAATGCTCTCTCCGGACCTCACAGCCTCAAGTTCGGCTTTGGCTTTCTTGGCAAGTCTTTCGTAAATCGCACTGTCTACGCCAATCTTCACTTGCCCTATCAAATCATGGGTGTCTAGTAGGTCAAGAAACCCAAACTTCCAGCCATCAGCGTAAGCACAGTCCCGCCAGTCATCGAATGGCTCCAAGTTATTCAGAGTGTCCAAGGTGGCACCAATGTAGCAGGCACCTTGGTCAAGGAACGCCTTCAGAAGGGGCCCCTCTTGGGCTGTGCTACATGCCTCCGAGTAGATGACAGGATAGCCTTCGAACTTTATCTTCGAGGCCTGCTTGTAATCCATAATGATGGCATTGTGTGATGCCCACTTCTCAGGAGTGCCATGAATCCTCATGTCAAACATGCCGTCTGAGAATTGAAGAATGAACTCGCATACTGAGAGAAGTCTCCTGTCCCTCTCAGTGTATTTCCGAAGGATCTCTACTTCAAACCCTAGTTTGGCCAGACCCTCAACGTGGCGTTTCGAACGACCCGGCTGAGAGTCGAAGATTATAGCAATGTCGCTGTCTATGATCATCGGATCCATATGGTACAGGATAGTTTCAGGAGGACCAAACACACGGCCCACTGGAGTATCTGGGATGCTGTCACCGTCGACATCTTGAATGAACCAGTCAGTATAACCGTAGGATCCTTCATATGAAATCTGAGTGGCAGGAAGCTCTTTGTTGGTGCCTATCAAGAGAACTCCCTTGTGGTGACCGTGATCGTAGTTCTCCTGGATAGTCTTGTAAGCAAGAACCCAAGAACGACCAGACTCAGAAATGAAGTCCGCACCAATGTCCTTCGCTTTTTCCTTGTAGAGTGCAACGTTCTCCTTTCCTACTTTTCCGCATACAACTAGCAGTCTACTCAGGATCTCTCTTGGCATCTTGCCTACTTCAAAGGCTAGCTCCTCGTCTGTTCTTCGCTTCTTGCCAATCCGCCGCACCTCGTTTATGAGGCTCACACGGCCTCTTGGTTCATTGACAAAGGAGTTCATTCCAACTCGAGTAGTCCGACAGCTCCTTTTCTCCTTTGTTAAGAGGTATGACCCGCGAGTGTCCACTAGACTCTAATACTCCTTTCCTAGGTAACGACTGTCCCTGCACCTTATGGGAATGTGAAGCAGAAATGGCTGACCGAATCAAGGTAGTATCTTTGGATTTGGACGGTGTCCTATATGATGGACCTAGCGCTGTTCATCCGTTGACAAAGGCTCTTGGAATTGAGCAGGATTTCCTCAGAGTGTTCAAGAAGCTCGGAGATGGCAAGCGTTCCCTTTCGGATGCCATCAAAGAGGGTGCAAGAATCTGGATTGGCGTGCCTTCAGATGGCACTCTTGACCCTTTGGTGGAGAATCTGCCCTTGATGAAGGGGGCAGAAGAAGTGGTGGCAGCCCTAAAGGAAGGGGGGCTCAAGGTTGGATGCGTGTCTAGCGGGGTGAGTCAGTTCTTCATGAAGCCCTTCAAGAAGCGGCTCAAATTGGACTTTGCATTCTCCAACGTGTTAGGAGAAACGGACGGGAAGCATGATGGGTCTGTCCATTACGTGATGGCTGGCCCTCAGAAGGCCGAGAAGGTTCTTGAATACATTGAAAATGATGGCTACTCAAAATTGGAGCTCGCCAGTGTTGGAGATGGAGAGAACGACATAGATCTGTTCAAGGTGTCTGCCCTGAGTATTGCATATAACCCAGTCAGTGATGAGGTTTCCAAGGCGGCTGACCTGACTATTCGGTCCAAAGACCTCAGGACAATCCTCCCTCACTTCATGCTCCAAGATTAGGATAGAGTCCTCCCCAGTACGTCCAATATGTGCTTCATCTCTTCCTCGCCCACACCAGGATGTACAGGAATCTCGAAGTGCTTGTCACCGATTTCCTCAGAGTTAGGTAGACTAAGTGAGGAATAGTCGGGATAGTCTACATACTTGGCCCAACGCCATTCCGAGATGTTCTGGTATGTTCCTTGCTTGTGACATGGAACGGCGTAAACGGGTCTTGATCCCACGCCTTCACGTCTGAGTGACTGGACCAGCTCATCCCTAGCGACCTTCTTGGAGAGAATCTTGGGAGCATAGACATGATATGCTGAATCCATTCCGCCGAGCACGACTTGTGGTGTAGCTTGCTCAATGCCCTGAAAGAACTCATCATACGCCTTGGCATTCTCTCTTCGACGTTTCACAATTTCTGGCATTCGTTCCATCTGCACTACACCCAGCGCCGCTACAATCTCGAGCATTCTGTAGTTGTATCCGATTCTGTAGTGTGTATAGCCCCCTTCAGGGCCTCTTCCATGATTCTTGATCATAAGACACCGATCGTGGATTTCTTGATCGTT
>JBHLPB010000218.1:0-4487 GCA_048939905.1 Promethearchaeota archaeon | reverse complement strand
TCTCAAGTGTGACTCTCTCAATCTCGCTTCGAAGACTGCCAAGCCGATTGCGCTCCGTCAACTGCAGACCACCTCGAGAGAAGTGAGCTCCTTCGGCGTCCGCTCTCTTGACCTAGCATCGACACTCACTGATGTACAGTCTACAGGAACAATAGCATGTGCAGTATCTTCTCTTTGAACCATAGAATCACCAAAACAGGGACCTGCAGCTACAGGCCAGAACTAGTCGGTGACTCTCGACCTACAGAGTATAACTATAGTAGCCACTATACGGACAGTCTATTCCTGTCGTACGAGTGTTAGTGGATACTTCTTCACTCATCGAGAGTCTCACTTAGCGGGCGACACTGACATGTGTCCTATTATACTTTGTCAGCTAAGCATTTTCGTTTGATTGGACAACTGTTATAGGAAACATCACAAGCAAATGATGGAGGAGCCAGAGAGGAGAGAATCTTCTTTAGAACAAGTCAAAGGTGGAAGGTTTCAGAGCGTTGAGAACAGGCCCTTTACGAATCTTCGGTTTCGAGAAAACGCCTCGAGAGATACTTGTCCGACTCACACATGAATGTCGAGAATGGTTCCAGCATCATTTCGAAGGCTATACCATTCATCCAGAAGTCCTGGCTGCACCGGAAGGTTCCTACGTGAAAGACCGCGGGCAGTATAAGGCATACCCATTCTTAGAAACGATTGGACGTCTTGTATCGCACAAGACTCATGCACTTGGCCTAGTTGACCTTGATCTGTTTGTACCAGACCTTAACTTCATCTTTGGAACTGCTCAATTCGGCGGAAACGCTATTGTGGCGCTGCCAAGGCTTCGTCAGTCGTTCTACGGCCTTCCAGATAACGACTCTTTATTCTTCCAGCGAACTGTCAAGGAAGTAGTCCATGAACTCGGACATGTACTTGGGCTTCGTCATTGCACCAACCATTGTGTCATGCGGTTCTCGAACTCTCTTGCTGACACCGACAATAAGCCGGACACATATTGCCAGGACTGTCTTAGGCGTTTGGAATAGTCAGCGGATGCTTGCTCGATTCATGCCTTGGTCTAGCTTCTCTCCTTACGCTCGCGATCGTACGACTCCCAGCTGTCGGCCGCTGAGGAAGCACCTCTTGATCTGAGCTCTGTGAGCACATACTCTCGAATCTCAGAGCTCGCCATCGTTTCCTCAGTGCGAGAAGTAAGAGAACTCGCTATCTCCTTTGCTACCTCATAGGAGGCCCCGCTCTTGACAGCGCTTACAACGACCTTTTCGGGCATGAATACCTCCGTTGAACCATCTCGTTTCTTGATGTCCATATTCTCACCTCCCAGAAGGACAATTACTGTTCTCTTCAAATCTGATAAGGTTGGCGTATCCTCTGCGCTTTGCCCAATTGGGGAATCTCCTTTCGGGTCTGGGGGACTTTGACGGGCGGACCAGGCCTTTCGAACGGCTGGTATGCCCTGAACGTCATAGGGACATATCTTGGGACAGTAGCGGCTGTGTTGACTACTCAATACACTATCTCAGGGTGCATCTTTACTTTCCCATTTTCAATGGGAACTCCCTCTTCCTCACAGTTCCTTCTTCTGCCACTCGCTCTCTTCGGATCTCCCCCGAAACTGCCATCTGCCTTGACGACCCGATGGCAGGGCACTACTGGATGAAGTGGGTTCTTGCGCAATGTGCTAGCGACGGCTCGGACTGCCCGTGGTCTTCCAATCCTCTTGGCGATTCTTCCATACGTGCTGACCATTCCTCGGGGGATTTTGAAAGTAGCCGCATAGACGTCTTTTTCGAACTCACTCCGCCCGTCTAGGGCCCTTCTGACGTCTGCCTCAGTCTTAATCTTGCTCCTGTCAGTCATAGAATGCGCTTTGACCTTAGGCAATATAGGCTATTCCAATTACGCCAGAATCATGACCGTTTTCCTAGGGTTGGATTCTTCTGCGTCGCAATAGCCGGAAAACGCCAATCAGAATATTCAACCCAGGGACCTCTTGCATGTAGCGGCGGTATTCATCCCCGAACTTCGCTATGTTGCTCTGTTCCTCCCTACGAACATCAATGTAGAATAGGACACATCCTCCGACTCCGGCAAACACACTAAGCCAGTGTTGGGACATCAGTACAAATGACAACACAATCAGCATGAAGCCCAAGTACTGTGGATGGCGAACTACTCCATAGACTCCGCTGTCAACAAGGACTGTGGTATGAACAATGCTTTCTCCTTCTGGCGCGCCACCCCTCTTCCGGAATTCACCACCCGCCCTCCAGATGAGGGCGAAACTGCACACAAAGAGAACCACCCCGGCGTATACAAAGAAGATGAGATTGAAGTAGTTGTAGAAGAAGAAGACCATCAAGATTGGCAAAAACATCAAGATGCTGTATGTCCAGAAGAGTGGGTCACGCTTCCAGCTATAGTTTGCAGAAATCGCTTCTTCCTCTGGCATGTTTTAACAGCTTCTTTGAGGGTTCTTCATAAGTCTTGAGTAATCAGTGATATCAGTAGAGGCATCATCTGATTGACCACCAATTCAGTACTCAAGAGAGATTCGCTGCGAATTCCTCTACTTCTTTCACAAACAGTTCTGGATTTTCGGAGTGGATTACGTGGTCAGAATCTATTCTCTTGAAATGCATCTCTGGAGCGATTTCTTGGGCGCGTGCCGCATCATCATCGTCCATTGCACCTACGAGACCATAATCAGGATGCCTCAACCAGTTTGCATGGAGTAGTATCATCGGACACTCAGCACGTTTCAATGCATCAGCATGATCCAGACCCTCGTAGACACGACCATCAAGGAAGGCTTGAGAGAAGTCGACATCGAAAGTCGTCAAGATGTCTGTTATCCTCCCGAATCTTCCTGGGAGAGAGGGGTTTCCTGATCGGAGCCTCTGAGAGGCACGAATCATGAAGGCAAATAGATACGCAGCTGATCTTGGTACTCCTCGGAACTTCCCTCCCTCCACTGGTCTTTTGATCTTCATGAAGGTCCTAGCAAGCCCACGAATGCTTCTCGACTCTTTGAGCTCTTTGCTCAGCTCCACAGTAACTTCCAAGACCCTATAGACATAGCTGTCCTCTTTGATCCTTGGCCACTCTGCAGAGAATAGGGGTGGGTCCTCCATGATGATGCCTTTGACGAGGTCAGGTCTGTTGGCGGCCAGCCACAGCGCGATGAGGCCACCAGAAGAGTTTCCTGAGATGATTGCTGGCTCTTTGACTGCATGCTCAAGAAGCGCTATCATATCCCTGCCAATGGAGTTGAATGTGTAGTTTCCCGTTGTCCAATCAGACTTCCCATGTCCTCGAACATCAACAGCAAAGACATGGAAGTTCTGATAGAGCAAAGGCACCACCTTCTCGTAGGTCTTCCAGTCCGCCCCCTGGCCAGGAACAAGAACTAATGGGAGACCATTCCGTGGTCCTTCCACGTAGTTGATGTTGATCTCGCCTGTGTCAAGTTGCTTCTCTTCGAATTGATCCATGCTTCAATCATCTATGTGAAGACTTATAAATTTTCATTACAATGCAAAATATGCAAATTAAGAGAATTCGTAGACGGTTCTGATGAAGCGAGGTATGATAACAATGGCGAAAGACGAGAAGTACACCCGACTAAGAGCATCCTTTGTGCAGACTCTAGAGGATCTCGTGAGATATCGCGGAAACGACCCTATGATAGCAAGAATCTACGCCATGACCGTACTCTCACCAGAGCCCCTGACACAGGAACAGATTGCTAAGGCCACTGGATACTCGAGGAGTCAAATCTCCCGCTACCTTGCCAACTTGGAACAGAGGCAGATGATCACGAAGGACTCCATGCCCGGCTCAAGGACCCAGTTGTATGGAGGGGACACAAGACCGTTCCTTGATGGATTCAGGATGGGACTAGAAACTGCAGAGAGATTCATCAAGAGTAGACTCGAGATTATAGACCACATACTGGCTGAGTGGAATACCCTGCCCGAGAAGGTCAAGGCGACACCAGAGAGCAAGAAGTTGAAGGAGGTTGTCACTGTTTTCTCAGCTTGGTTTGGGAGTTATCTCGATCTTCTCACAGAATTCAATCATCGTTTCAATGAGCGCCTGAAGAAGATTGAGCGAGACTTGATGCTCATGCAACTCTAGTTGCATCATATACTTAGCACATATCCGCGGAACTATACTCACCGCTTGATGTCGATTGTAGAAGTGCTGGACAGAAAAGGGCAATTGCTTACACGACTCATGCGAAATATCTATCTCAAAACGTTGTCATTCTCTATGAGGTCTTGGAAAGAAGAAAGGAACGCTCTCCTTGTAAGACAAGTACTCTTCACCGAATCTTTCCGCGAGTTCTTCCTCCTCCCACTTAGCCGCGAATCGAAACAAAGGAAGAAACAGCATAGTTACAATGAGGAGGAAGGTGGACGTGAAGACAAGAGTCCAGCCCATGAGCAGTATAGTCGCTGAGAAATACAGGGGGTTTCTTGTGT
>JBHLPB010000217.1:0-4490 GCA_048939905.1 Promethearchaeota archaeon | reverse complement strand
GGACGCCAAGTTCTAAACTGGTACAGACTATGGAACAAAACCAACGAGAATCTCAATGTCAAGGTTGAGATGGACGCGAATGTCCCTTTCATAGCAGGTCCACTCCAAATGGGCAAATGGAACATTCTCATAGTAGCCCCTCTCACGGCGAACTCTGCCGCCAAGATTGCCTACGGAATCGAAGACACGCTCATCACAAATGCAGTGGCTCAG
Organism: Promethearchaeota archaeon; assembly: GCA_048939905.1. Lineage (GTDB taxonomy): Archaea > Asgardarchaeota > Thorarchaeia > Thorarchaeales > Thorarchaeaceae > SMTZ1-83. The sequence continues at coordinate 4,277 of JBHLPB010000217.1, read as the reverse complement.
ACCTGCAAAGGTAAGACTCCAGTGCTTCTTCTTCCCGTTGACCAAGTGCCAGGCGAAATAGAAACTGTTGCCCCCAACGGGATGAGGTTCAAGATACGAACACGAAAGATAGACCTCGAGAATGTCGCCCGACTTCGTGAGATGGAGGGCATCACAGTAGTTGCATCTCTAGATGGAATAACACAGAAGATCAAGTCGATGGTCAAGTGACACGAGGGAAGAGCATGGGCGAAGGCCCTTACATCAATGGTCACCGAATGAATTCCGTGAGAAGGGCAATTCTGAAATGGTTTGGAGAACATGGTAGGGACCTTCCTTGGAGGCATTCAGAGAATTCGTTCCACATTCTGTTGGCTGAGATTCTTCTTAGGAGGACTACTGCGGCTGCTGTCGCCAGAGTCTACCCTGGGTTTGTGAATCGCTTCAACGAACCTGGGACTTTGGCAAGGGCCAGACTCCACACTCTGGAGAAGAAGGTGTCCTCTCTTGGACTTCAATCAATCCGGGCACGACACCTGCGCGAGGCCGCCAAGAGAATAGTGCTAGAACACAATGGGACCGTTCCGCAAGAAGAAGTGGCCCTGCGTGCGCTTCCTGGTGTCGGTAGATATGTTTCTGCAGCAGTCCGGAACTTTGCCTTTGGCATTGCTGAACCGATGGTGGATGGAAATGTCGTGCACCTCATGAATCGAGTGTTCTCAACAGGCTTCACTGGCCCAGATGACTCTAAGGCATGGCTGTTCATGGGGCATTTTGGTGGGAGAAACCAGCGGAAGCAACTCTATTGGGGCATTATAGACCTAGTTTCTGCAGTATGTCTGAGAAGGAGTCCACGCTGTTCTCAATGTCCACTGAACGAGTACTGTGACTTTCGGCATACCCTCCCTAGTCCAAATCCGGGATAGGTATCTCAATGTTGAACTGCGAGCCACAGGGACATGCTGCTGGGATTTGGAACTTGTCCGGAGTATCTATGCTGATTCTTGCACCCTGTTGAGCGGCACGATCAATCATGGCCTGCATGTTGGTCGTCATATACTTTGCAAAACTCTGGACTAGCTCTGGTATTGATATGTCATTAATCCAATAGACGAAGTGACTACAGTCCGGATTGGGACAACTGCTCAGGATTACACGCGTCCCGTCACCACACGCCTTGCACTTGAGGTCCGTATGGTGATAATCTGGGGCCGTGGGTGCAGGAAGATCGAGGGCATTATTCTCGCCACACCTATAGCAGTAGTAATCAAACCGAACCGTATCCGTCATAGTCAGCTCCCTTCTTGGAAAGGTTCTCACTAAGAAAAGAGTATCTGTGCTTACCCACGATGACTTCCAGCCGCATCGGCTTTGTAGGGCCTAATAAGGCGGAATCGACGGGAACCTCTGAGGATGTGGCTGCGAGTGCAAATTCCAACTCCAAGTATGAAGATGATCTCGTTATTCCTAGTCTTTCTGACAGAGAACTTTGACGCCAAGAACTGTCCTTGTGATGCCTGCGGCACTCTGATTCCACGTTTTGGTAGAGCGTTCAATATTGGTTCCAGATGGGTCTGTCTGGATTGTGTGGTCAGCCGAATTCACGGCATCTAACTGCTTCTTTCTTTGGAAGTCCGATGCTAGACCTTGAGCCTAACAGTGAAAAGTAGGTTATGCAGCCTTAGTGGGTGTCGGGTGAAGTCTTTGAAGCGCAGAATACAACCCCATCTGAGAGTAGGCGAAGGTGACGTTGAGAAAGTTGTGTTGATTGCAGGGAATCCAGATAGGATTCCTATCATGGCATCCAAGCTGAAGGACCCTGAGGAAGTAGCGCGCTATCGAGGATTTGTGACGTACCGTGCTTATACTCCAAAAGGCGTAGCAGTCACAATGTCAGGTACTGGTATCGGAACACCCTCTACACACATTTGTGTCGAGGAACTCTCGAGGCTTGGCCCCGAAGTCATAATGAGGATAGGATCGTGTGGTGGGATCGAGCCAATAGTGAAGACAGGGGACGTTGTTGTACCGACAGGCGCAATCCGTGACGAAAGAACAAGTCTCAACTATGCACCGATGGAGTACCCCGCTGTAGCATCTCCGAAGTGGGCAATTGCATTGCATGAAGAGATTTCCAAGCTATTGCCTGCTGACAGGGTCCACCAAGGCATCTGTTGGACCAGTGATGTCTATTACGTCAGCCCAGACAAGAACCCCTTGGAGATGTGGACTCGAGCCAAAGTGAAGTGTGTGGAGATGGAGAGTTCCTTTCTCTTTGTATTCGCAGCAACACGTGGACTTGAGGCCGCCTCTATCTTGGCTTGTGATGGTAATCTTCATGGCACCCAGAAGGTTGAGCAGTCTGACGAGTCTGAGGAGTCTGGTGAGCAGGACCCCTTGTTGAGAGAGGCAGTAGAGAAGGAGATAGAAGCGACAATCAAGGCAATAGATCGATTCTATGGCTGAAGCTGCTTCGCATCCGCCTCAGCATGCTTTTGCACATCTTTTTAGTGTACCAAGTGGATACTCTTCCTACCATGCAGAAGACTGGGGCCGTGGGAAGCAGCCAATCTGGGTCTAATCCGATTATTACCCTGAGGAGCCTCGAGAAAGTAAGCAATCCAAGGTCGATACACGGCATCTATCCTTACAGAGGGAAAATGTCCGCCATTGATGCCGCACACGTAATCTCCCAGCTTCCCCATGATGCAGTACTTCTGGACCCCTTCTGTGGAACGGGAACCGTCTTGTATGAGGCGCAAGTTAGGGGCATGCGGGCCATAGGAGTGGACCACAACCCACTTGCATGTACAATCGCTCGTGGAAAGACTGAGCCTCTGAACGTTGAGGAAACGCTTGAACATCTTGAGCAGGCGATTGTGGCGGCAAAGAATCTACCATCCATCCGAGATATGCCTGGTGCTCCTGCACAGTACTTCCACCCCATGACTGCCGAGCAAATCATGCGCATGATTGCAGTTTCAGACGACTTCTCGTCGTACGAGCAGTCCGTTCTGTACGGGTCTATATGCGTGGCGGCAAGGGCGTGTAACCGCTGGATATGGACCTCCACATCCATAGGAAGGATAAACAGGCCCCTGCGTGCCGTAGACTTCTACAGTACATTGATGCGGAAGGCGAAGAAGCATATCTCCTTCATAATGGGGCAGCCTTTGGCGACCATACATCAGCATGACACACGACGCATTACCGAGGTTGTCCCTGAGAATTCAATTGATGTTGTGTATTGTAGCCCTCCATACTTCGATGCGCTGGACTACACGGGCTACTACACCAAGTTGGTCCTGGAGATTACAGGTGCAGATCGTGCTGGGATACGAGAGGGGCTCATTCAGAGATACTCAACATACAAACAAGATGTCAGCATGGCCCTCTCTGCAATAGACAGAGTTGTCAAGGATGACTCCCTAATCATATTCGTTGTTGGAGATCGGATGGTTCGCAGAAGACTCATCAGAGGAGCTGAGTTCTTCACTGAGATTGCCCCCTGGGACGACCCGTACATTGTGGAGAGGTCGTATGCCAGCACACCGAGTAGAATTTGGGACAGAATCAATAGAACACAGAGAAGGGAACAGGTCATAGTCTGGGACTTAGGCTCCTGAGGATGATGCCATGGAAACAAGTCATCTGGTAGTTGTCGGCGATAGCCGCAGGATGGATCGTGTAGGTGATGAATCAGTTCATCTTGTGGTGACTTCGCCGCCGTATTGGCGACTCAAAGACTACGGTGAGAATGGTGGTATTGGACAAGGCTCTGAATCGTATGAAGAATACATGAATGACATTTGCACTGTCTTCGGAGAATGTGTCAGGACGCTGGTTCCAGATGGGAAGCTCGTCGTAAACATCATGCCGATTCTTCTTAGTGGAAAGGACTCCAAGTTCAACAGAAGGGTCACTAGGACAGTTCTGACAGATTTGGAGAACTTCATGACATCACTGGACAATATGTACTTCCATTCACTATACATATGGGACAAGAGAAAGGCAGTTCGTTTCAGCTCGTGGGGCTCATATCCATATCCCCCCAACATCCTTTCCTCTTACCCCTACGAGTGGATTATTGTATTCTCGAAAGGTGGTCGACGCCCTCCTATAGATTCCTCAATCAAGGAAGCATCTAAGATAAGTCACGAGGAGTTCACGAATTGGGCGCAGAACTCCATCTGGGAGTTTCAGCCCGCCTCTGCCAAGGCCGAGGGGCATCCGGCGCCATTCCCTGAGGAACTGCCTCAAAGATGCATCCGTTTCTATTCCTACATAGGAGACACAAT
>JBHLPB010000216.1:0-4503 GCA_048939905.1 Promethearchaeota archaeon | reverse complement strand
GAACTACACTGAAAGAGTTCATTAGTCCGATGGGTCCTCACCTATGATGCAGGTGCGCAAGATGCAGAAATCCCCCCTGTCAACCGAGGAAATGCGTGTTGTTGAACTCAACGCAAACCTGTTGGGAATAACGCACAGCATGCTCATGCAAAACGCAGGAAGAGAGGTTGCCAGAGTTGTGGCCCGAAATGAAAGAGTTGAGGGGAAGAAGGTTGTGATTCTCTGTGGACTCGGAGGAAACGGTGGGGATGGTTTTGTAGCAGCAAGGTATCTTCAGGAAGCTGGTGCTGAAGTTGATGTCTATCTTCTAGGTTCTGAGAATGACATCACAAACAAGGATACAGCTTTGAACTGGGAGATTCTCAAGAATCTTCATGAAATCAAGAGAGAGGTCTTGAAGACAGAGTCATCGGTGAAGTCATGTAAGGCAATACTCGAGGCCGACATTCTAGTTGATGCAATGATGGGTTTCGGCCTGAAAAGCCGTCTGAGAGAACCTATGCTGAGCGCTGTAAAGGCCTTCAATAGGTCGGAAGCCAAGAAATTCTCTGTCGATGTCCCGACAGGTGTTGATTCAGACACAGGCAGAGTACTTGGAACTGCAGTTGCAGCTGATGTGACGGTTGCCCTTCACGCTCCCAAGAAGGGGCTCAAGTCTGCAAGAGAACACGTTGGCAAGCTGGTAGTAGTTTCAATAGGCATTCCTGCAGAGACCATTCGACTCTGCGGTCCTGGAGACCTGTCGCTATTCACAGAGCCGCGAAAGGCCACAGCTCACAAAGGTGACTTCGGTAGAATCCTTGTCGTAGGTGGAAGCGATGTCTACTCTGGAGCCCCGGCACTGGCGGGAATGGCGGCTCTGAGAACCGGCGCTGACTTGGTGAGTGTCCTAGTTCCAGAATCAGTAGTCAACGCTGTCAGATCGTACAGTCCGAGCCTTATGGTAAGTAGTCTAAGAACTGGAATCCTACTGCAGGAGAACGTTGGCACGGTTCTGGATGAAGCGGAGAATCAGGATGTGGTAGCTATCGGACCTGGCGTCGGACTGGACTCGGAAACCGTTTCGGCTGTAAGAACAGTATCAGAGAAACTGGAGAGATTCGGTAAACGCCTGGTGATTGATGCGGATGGGCTGAAAGCCCTTGCAGGTTCGGAGATCCGGTTTACACCTGAGAATGTGGTCCTGACTCCTCACTTGGGTGAGTTAGCAATACTCCTTGACGAGAAGCTACAAGACTCCGCAGAACTCAATTATAGAGTCGAAGCTTCGCTCCGAGCCTCAGTCAAGTATAATGCTGTTATCCTTCTGAAGGGTTCTGTGGACGTTGTTGCCAGACCTGATGGCTTCTATAAACTGAATCGAACCGGAGTCCCTGCAATGACAGTTGGCGGAACGGGAGATGTTCTCACTGGAATCGTAGTTGCATTGCTTGCCCGGGGGAAGGGTGCTTTCTTCGCGGCCACCGCGGGAGCATATGTATCTGGACTTGCCGGAGAACTAGCCTTCAAGGAACTTGGAAATCATATCACACCGACTGACTGCATCAGCAAGATACCAGAAGCCATGCGGCAATGAGGTCACTCAATGATGGGCATTGCGTCGAGCAAGTCACGTGCCAATGTCTTGTTTGCTTTGTCTACTGGCACCCAAACAATCCCTACATCTGGCTGCCCGTAGAGCATCACTGATCCATTCGGAGCCAGAAGTACTCCGGGGAATCCCATGAGATCCTCCTCGCCATCTACTATCACCAGTGACTTTTGCTTATCATGAATAGCCGTGTCGATTGTCGACCATGCTTCAGGGTACAGTACTGCAGCAGGATTGTAGAAGGAATACTCTCGCTCTCCGGAGAGCCTCTCTTCGAACGCTCCCCTTTTGGTAATGCCATCTACGATAGATACATCGGGAGCATATCCTTGATGAATCAGTGTTGCACTTGTGACGTCACCAACTGCGACCACTAGCTTAGGCGCCTCACGTTGAATCCGTTCAACGACACGATTCTCGGGTGCCCCATCCTTGATGGCATAGATGTCCCCCTTCGGAGCTTTCAGGTCAGAGCGTAGAGAGAGATCTAGTCTTCTTGGCGGCTCCTTTGTCCCTCTGAGTCGCTTCCCTTGGCGGTCTATCTCACCTTTTCGGATTCGCGCTGAAGTGAGTTTGTTTCCATCAAAAGCACGCACAGGCTTCATGTAGGTCAGTTCATCATCATGGCCCAGTTCTTCCTTTCTTCTTGACAAAGCTCCTGACTTCACCTCGTCACAGCATGGTCCCTGGTACATGATGAACGTGGCTTTGTTCTCAATAGCCAGAAGATCGTCAGTATGTGACGCTGACATCACGCCTACTGAGTCAATGAGTCCCTCGCTGGCAAGGTGCTCCCTTAGCTTCTCAATTCGCACATCCAAAGGTTGAATGATGTTCTCGAGGTCAAGACCCTTCCCAACAATCTCACCATCGGTTACAACAGCGACAGGGTCTGGCATGTCGCTGAGCTTGTCCACTAGGGCCTCATGTCCAAGATGAAACCTGTCAAACAAGTTCAGAGCAAACGATTCACCCATGAGTCACACTGGCTTTCCCTGTGTTTTGAAACTTTAATATCCTTGTTTCACCTGGGACAGGACCTAACAAGTCAAAGTGTCGGAAAGATGAAGATACTCGCGGTCGCAGATGTGCACAGCCCCAGATTCTTGGATGAGTTCTCAGAGGGTCTCGTCCAAACGTCGAAACCAGATGTCTTCTTGATGGCCGGAGACATGATTCACCGTGGCCAAGCTGAGGAGATAGAAGGAGTGCTAAGCGCCATCGACACCCGTTTGGGGTCCGACTTTCCTATCGTGGCGTGTTTTGGGAATGAAGAGTATTCTGAGATCAGGAAATCATTGGCAGCAATAGCTGGTGACCGCATCGAGTTTCTCGACGAGAAGTCGGCCATTATTGAAGCGGATGGCATGAAAGTAGGCGTTGTTGGCACTCAAGGTTCTCTGGACAAGGCCACCAACTGGCAAAGACATCACATCCCTAGTATCAAGAGGATTTTCCAGCGTAGGGCGGCAAGGGCATCCTCTCTTCTGAAGAACGTCCGTAAGAAGGTTGACCGGACCATTCTCCTTATGCACTACAGCCCTTGTTTGGAAACATGCGTCGGCGAGGAAACGAAGGCTTTTGCGTGGCTTGGAAGCCGCAAGTTCTACAAGGTTGTCCAGAAGCAGCAACCCGACCTGGTCATCCACGGTCATGTACACAACGCTTCTACTTACGAAGCGAGAATTGGCACCTCGCTTGTCAGAAATGTTGCATTTCCCGCCGTCGGCTCAGTTACTGAGCTGGAACTGTGGGCGTAGGAGGCCAGTCACGGATATGGATGTCCCGTCACTTTGAGGACAGGCTCGAACTTATAGCCGTAGACTATGAGTCCGCCGCCTCCATACTCTGTGATCTTCCGGAAGCAGGCTCTGACTCTCATTCCTATCTCCACATCTTCTGGGTCTACATTTACAATCTGGGCAGTGATTCTGGCCCCTTCATCCAGTTCAACCTGAGCAACCACGTAGGGCACCTGTCTTTTGAACTCCTCAGGTGCCTGCCTTACAATCGTGAAAGTGTGGATGTTTCCTAGCCCTTTGAACTTAAAGTCCTCAAGCCGTCCCTTCCGTCTGCAATTTGGACACACAAGCCTTGGTGGGAAGAAGTGTGTGTCACAAGTCTTGCAGACGTTTCCCTGGATGTTGTAGATTGCTCTGATCTTTCTCCAGACCTGCGCGACTCCTTTCTCTGCCATCTTCAATCACCTTCCAAGAATGTGCACTATCGATGTTGCACCAGTGCCGCCAATGTTGACTGCCATTCCTTTCTCTACTCCGTCGACCTGCCGACCGTCTGCTTCACCACGCAGCTGATAGACAAGCTCGACAATCTGAGCTACACCTGTGGCACCAATAGGATGTCCACGAGCCTTGAGACCACCTGAAGTGTTCACTGGGAACTTCCCTCCAATCTGTGTCAGCCCTTCCTCTACAGCCTTCCCTCCTTCTCCCTTCTTGGCAATCCCGATATCTTCCATCTGGATGATCTCGCTTATCGTGAAACTGTCATGCAATTCGATAACGCTTATGTCATCAATTTTCAATCCCGATTTCTTCAGAGCTTCTCTGGAGGAGATAATAACAGAGTCCATTCTTGTGATGCTCTCGCGGTCGTGAAGTGCAAGTGTGTCGCTTGCCTGTGTCGACGCCTCGACGAATATCGGTGTATCAGTCAGTTCCTTTGCCTTCTCTTCTGAACACATGACGAGTCCAGCCGCACCGTCACTAATAGGAGAGGAGTGTAGTACTCGAAGAGGATCTGCAATGAAACCCGATCTCATGACAACCTCCAGAGGCACTGGACGTTGGAACTGCGCATAGGGGTTGTGGGATGCATTGGCGTGATTCTTCACCGTGACAAGGCTGAGCTGCTCGTCGGTAGTACCATATTCATGCATGTGCCTACGCGCC
>JBHLPB010000215.1:0-4517 GCA_048939905.1 Promethearchaeota archaeon | reverse complement strand
GAGTATCTGGGCCTCCAAGGGTTGCACAGGCTCTGTAAGTGTAAGTCCGACGTGTTTTCTGATTGTGTCGCAGACGCGGTCCACAGTCCCAGGATCTATGTCTTCTTGAATGAGTATCTCCCGTGCCATTTCTGCACTTGCCTCTCCATGCCTCTGAATGCCTCCCATTCCAGGTTTTGCAAGGTCATGAAGCCAAGCAGCCAGCGAAACAACCTCCAAGTCAGCACCCAGAATTCCCGCCATCTGCTTCGCCAAGGCCACGACAAGTCTGACATGATCGAAACGATAGTTGTATAGCGCAACATTGTGACTAGGCTGAATCTCGCTCCACTCTGTTTTGGCGGCATGCTCTGTGCGAGATTGGACAATCTTAGAGAGTTTCACTTCGAGTTCGTCTAGTGTCATGGGAGTTACCGCCTCTCAAGGCAGGTCAGATGCTTATGAGTTGTATCCATAGCGGCAATGCCTGTCCTAGAAGAATCAGGTGATTCATAGACACTCAGACCAGCCTTTGGCACACTAGTGTCTTGCCCCTGCTTTCCCAATGCATCGATACTCAAAGCCCATCTCGGCTACCAGATTTTGATCGAAGATGTTCCTTCCATCTACAATCGCTGGAGTGTTCATCAGTTCCTTAATCTTGTCTAGATCCAGACTGTAGTAATCAGAATGCTTGGTGACAAATGCAAGACAATCCGAATCCTTCACAGCGGATTCAACATCCTGTTCAATTGCATCTGATGCCAAATCCCATTGCGTTACGTATGGATCGTGCAGTTTTACCTTGGTGCCTTTTGAGTGAAGGAGTACTACCAACGGCAGAGCTGGAGTATTCCTGGTATCGTCTGTGTTTTCCAAGTATGCAACCCCTAGGACCGTTACCGTTGCATCCTTGAGTGCGATGCCTTTTGCGTGAAGTGCGTTCTCTACTAGATAAGCCATATGCACTGGCATATGGTTGTTGATTCTCCGTGAGAGCGATATGATTTCAGGTTCGATCTTCCAGCTACCGTATTCGTACAGTCCATGCCTGAGTAGCCAAGGATCCTTCGGCAGGCAGTGCCCGCCCACACCTGCACCTGGGATATGCATCATTCTGCTCGGCAGCTCGTTCACGATTTCTATCACATCATACACGTTAACATTGAGGCTCTCACACACGAGCGCCATCTCATTTGCAAATGCAATGTTCACATCTCGAAATGCGTTCTCTATTGTCTTTGACAGCTCTGCCGTGAGTGCATCAGTGGTTCGGATAGGAGCAATCATGATCTTGGAGTACAGGTCGGCAGCCCGCTGTGTACCCTCAGGGCTAACACCCCCGATTACTCTAGGTAGATTGACGATGTTGTTAATCAGCTTGCCAGGCATGACTCTCTCGTATGAGAACACAAGGTCAAAGTCTACTCCGCATTTCAGTCCGGATCTACTCTCTATTATGGTTTGTACTAGATTCTGAGTTGTACCGGGCGCCACAGTTGACTCCAGTATCACCATCGCGCCTTTCTTAATCCTTCGACCTATCTCGTGACTCACTTCCCGCACGGACACATATTGTGGGATATTCTCCGAATCTGTAGGAGTCTGAACGTCAATGAGAATCACGTCTGCGTCAGCGAGAACACCATTGTCATCGGTGGCTCTGAAGGAGCCCTTGGCGACGACTTTGGCGATGAGCTCGTCGAGACCCGGCTCAACTCCCTCAAACGGTGACTCTCCCTTGTTCAGTTTGTCAATCTTCCATCCGGACCTTTCGGACCTTCTTTGCAGTCCAGTAACATCGAATCCATCAACATCAGCTAGGAGCGCCGCTATTGGGATGCCAACATAGCCCATTCCTATGACAACAATCTTGGTCATTCCGATCTTCCCTCACATAGGTGAGCCCACTGAGATAAGGACATGTCCTCAAACCTGATGAAGTTTGTCCGTCATTGCCCCTGAAGAGGACAGAGTCAGTACTTGTTGCTGGCCTCTCCCTCGAATTCCAAGACGATTCCATTTACGCATATATTGTTTCGCTAAATTCTATCAGGATATCGGGGCAGAGAGCCCGTTCGAGATCATCCGGCGGCTTTGCGTCAATCACAGACTGCTTCCGTAGGCACTACCAATCACCAACCTCGCCAAGCTATGCACAGAGTCACCGCAGGCCATCAAGGGACTTCTCATTGCTCTGCATCGATTATCTTTGAGAAATCATGTTTTGATACATAGTCACTCCTTAGCTCGATTGCCCTGTCGATATCCTCCTTTCTCTCAGGTCTGAGCACACTGAGCTGGGCATAGTATTCGCGAGCTTCGCTTATCGCTGTCGTATCGGCCTCAAAACGGTCAGCTAGTTGCTCTGTCACATCAAGAAGCGCTGAATACAGGGGTAGCCAGAAGATCCTATCACGAGGACTAGGCACAAACATGAATGGATTCCTCTCTTGGCTCACCTCCATTGAAGGCGCCCACATCACGAGGACTCTATCGTAGATGTATCCAAGAATCAGAAAGGTGAACAATAACAGTCCTGCAAAGGCAAACGGTCCCCATGGGCCCAAGTCTGAGAAGTACGGGATATACCCAAAGTAGGCATATGCCAACAGTAAGACACCGTAGAAGAGAGACCAGATTCCTCTAATCTGCACAACTCTCCATTGTTGTTTCATTAGCCACTTCTTTATTCTCATTCTGCATCACCTAGTCGACTTTTTCTGAAACATCGCTCCATAGGACTTCTGGAGGTCCCTCGCCACTTGCATATCTTCCTCTCTGGATACGCTCAGGCTGGTATACTTCGCTACATAGTCAATGATCTTGTCAAGTTCACTGATATCTAGGTCTGCATTTACAGCAACCTCTCTCAGGGTTGAAAACAGTGGATAGAGCGCGGGCTGGTCAAATGCATGATACCGAGGGTCGGGCACATAGCTGAAAGGGTCTCTCTCGACAATAACTGCTCTCTCAGGGGACCAGACTTTCAGCCTCTTGTCATAGTACCAACCAAGCAAGGCAAGTACAATGAATAGAGGCGCGGAGATGAACGCTATCCCCATGATTAGGTACTCTAGGGCAACTGTTTCTCCCACCTGGGCTCCCGGCACGAGTACAGTGATGTAGAAGGCGCCGAAGACTAGCACGTCTTGAGCCAGTCCAGTCAGAGATTGTATCCACGTCAAGCGCAGTGTGTGAATCTGGAAGCCAAGCTTGACTCTGGCCCCAATGCCAATCCCAACTCTATCCGAGTCAGCCTCGCCGAGGAACGGATGTTGTTGCTTGAACGATTGAGCCTTAGAGTCAGCCGACTCGATGTCCTCCTTGAGGGGGGCTCGTCTGAAATAGTCAGCAAGGTACGCGGTCGAGTTCTCAATCACCCTCTTGTCAAGCTGCATCTTCTCGAATAGACCCTTGAGAGTGGCAATGGTAGCATATGCCATCGGGAAATCGATTGCATAGGCTCTTGGATTCGGAACGTACGAGTAGGGATTCCTCTCAACTGCGGCCTGCTTACCTGGTGCCCACATCTTGACTCTCTCGTCATAAAGCCAACCAATTCCAAGGAAGACCAAGACGAGGGAGGTGCCAAGCGTCAATGCTCCAATCAGGCCCATGTCCTGAAGATAGGGGACGTAAACGTAGTACCATCTGCCAAGCACAAACATACCCAGTGCCAGACTCAGAAGAGCACGAATTGTACCGATTCGCCAGTACTGTTTCATGATCCACTTCAGCTTGCTCAACTAGAGGCACCACATTTCGGTTAGAATCACTTCGTATTTGAATCTGTTAAATACGTTTACACGGTGAAAGAAACGTATTGATGCAACATGCCGGAGAGCTTCACTCCAGTTTTGTGCAAACAGTCATATTGGATGCCAATCTGTGAAGGTGCATCTTGAGGAAATTGGACTATGAGTCTTGAATCTGGAATCACAAAGCGAATCTTCCTGGTCGGTGCCGCCAGATCCGGTACAACTCTTCTGCAGAGTATGATTGCAGCACATTCTCAGGTCCATTCATTTCCGGAGACCCACTTTTTCACCCTTGTTCCTCGGTCTGGCAAGAAACAATACATTGTCCCTCTTGGAGAAAGACAACGTGAGAAAGTGAAGATGTTTCTCGAGGAGGTGGAGCGCGCGGACTTGATTCGCTTGCTGCCTAGGGCAACATACTCGAAGAAGAAGTGGGCAAGAGGTCTGATTCACATACTTGACGAACTGACAGTCCAATCTGGGTATCACATGTGGCTTGAGAAGACACCGATGCATCTCTATTACATTGACCTAATTACGGAAGTGGCACCTGACACTCAGTTCATTCACATGATAAGAAACGGCCAAGATGTCGTAGCATCTACTTATGATGCCACAAGAAAGTACCCGGAAGAATGGGGTGGTTCTCGATCAATAGACCATTGCCTCGGTCGTTGTACGAATGATGTTGAACTTTCGCTCAAGTATCTGGGTCAAAGTGGTCACGTCTTCATTCGATACGAAGAGCTTGTGTCCTCTCCAGAAACTCAACTGAAG
>JBHLPB010000214.1:0-4588 GCA_048939905.1 Promethearchaeota archaeon | reverse complement strand
CTTCCAGCTCGCGCAGCCGTACTACCTATAGGCAACAGGATTGGGCCGTTTGTGAGCGGGTCAGTCATCTCAACGCAGTCGCCGACGGCAAACACGCCCTCTATCTCAGTTTCCATTCTGCTGTTGACAGGGATTCCGCCAAGTGGCCCTACATTGAGCCCGACCTTCTCAGCAAGATCCGTGTTGGGACGCACTCCAGTCATGAACAGGACGGCGTCTGCGCCTACTTCCTTGCCGCCTACCTCAACTCCCTCGGCCTTGTCAGCCCCAAGTACTCTCGAAGGTGCTTGGCCCAGATGAAGCTGTATCTTCCTTGGTATTCGTGAGAGCAGCTCTTCACTCATGGATTCCTCCAGCTGCGTTCTCATCAGTCGCGATCTAACTATGATGTGGACGTCCTTGCCCATCTTGTACAGCCGTTCAGCCGTTTCAAGTGCACTGAATCCTGCCCCAACTATCAGAAACGACTGTTTCTTGGACATCTCTTCTCCGATAACTGAGGTGTCTGCCATTGACTGGATGGTGAAGACGCCAGGTAGCTCAACGCCAGGTATATCGGGAACATTCGGAGTGCCTCCAGTCGCAATGATGAGTCTGTCATATCCTATCGTTGATGTCTTCCCCTTGTTTGATACCACTTCTATGGTCCTTTCCTTTAGATTGCCACCTACGACACTGGTCCCAGTGCGGACCTCAATTCGCTTCGATGACAACATTTCGGGGGACCAGTCAGGTATGTACAGCTCTTTGGTGTTCGGATTCTCCAGAGCAAGTGCTGATCCGGGTTTCTTGTGTGCAGGTATTTCCTCTTCAGTCAGAAGAAGAATGTCGGCCTTCGGATCGAAGGTCCTTGCAGCAGTGGCAGCAGCAGCTCCGCCAGGACCATAACCGACTATGGCAATCTTCAATCCATTGCATCTCCTCTTTTCCCGGCCCTAAGACGCGGAGCAAAGTAGATTACGACTATCAATGCTCCTATACCTAAGCCTAGGATGACAACCATTGAATTGTCCTCAACTATTTGAAGCGTGCCCATATGTAACTCTACTGCTGCGCCCAACTGGCTCACTGCTGCGGCGTATACTTCATACTCGCCAGCCGCAAGGGCCGCCGGAGAAATGTCAATCTCGTAGATTCCCAGGGTGCCTGCGAGGCTTAGATTGAGTGGAAGAGCACCAGCGGTTTGGAAGCTTATGTACACTGCCTGTGCTAGGGTGTATCCCTCAACTACTACTTCACCGGTCACATGTTCTGTGACGAATAACCCAACACGGACCACGTGGCTGTCCAGGGTGGCGCTGACTATTCTGAGATAGGTCAGTGTCTGTGAGAGCATCACTGGAGGTAGGATTGACCAATAGTCGGCATCACTGACGTTGAAAAGCACACTATGAATGAATTCGTAGTCTTCCATTGCCACATCGTACTGAAACGATGTACTGTTGGTTCCAACACTCACACCTGAGTCCATCAAACCAAGCGAGCCATCAACAACGCTCCAGGCGATAGAGAGGTTCGCAGGCATGTCATCTCTGTCAGAAACCTCGATGCTGACATCAAAGGAGTCTTCCGATGGCTCTACGGTGAGATTCTCGACGATTGGCCTCCATTGGTTCAGTAACAGAGTCGACCCAGTCTGGTCAATAGGCGACATTGTGCTATTACTTGTGGAAACAGAAACATAGCCTCTCTTGCTTGGGTTACTCTTATCCAGCCTTAGAAACAGTGTAACATTATCCATCCACCAGTCCACTGACAGTGAGGACGGGCTGTACGACCCTCCCTCCCATTCATAGACAGTTGCCACTCCGGATGTGACGTTGACAAGAGTTTCATAGCCGTTGCGTCCTGTGACAGCGTTCTCATCCCAATCCAAGTGTATTGAGAGGACATTCGCTGCTGAATAGTCTGGATTGCCCCGAGATGTCACAGCAAGGCCGATTTCTGTCGCGGCCTGATATGGCTTCACATTGAGTATATCAAGTCCTGCATCAACTGCCAGATCCTCCGGAGAACTCAGGACGTCCTCGATGCCGAACCAGTCCTCGATGGTAGTGCCGGCCACGAGAGGCAAATCGAGAACGTGTCTGACAGCCCAGACCGAGTCGACTAGGCCGTATCCCCAATTGTCTAGCGGGGGTGATTGATGTGATGGCGGTGGCTGGTCGGATGCAGGGCCGCCTGTACCTGCCGTCAATGCAGTGAAGTCACTCCATCCCGAAACCCCTGATGAGGCCTGTCGAATCAGAGCCAGTAGTCCTGCCACGTGTGGTGCTGCCATGCTTGTTCCTGTTCTGCTTATCCACAGTGATTGGATGTTCGATGAGGCAGCCACAATGCTGGCTCCAGGCGCTGCCACTGTGATCTTCTTCGTCCCATCTATTCGCGGGCCCCTGCTTGACCCTGAATCTATGTTTGAGGTGCCTTCATTATAGTTAGCAACAGTCACAGCTAGGTCTGCAGTGCCAGGGGCGCTGATTGTCTTCGAGTAATCTATGTGGCTCATGAACTCGAAATCACTGAAATGCCAATTCCCATCCCAGGCGTATATATCGACGGTCACTGTGTCACCACTTGGGTTCACGATTCCAATATCCCAGTTCCCGTCTGTCCAGTTGTGATCATCCTCTGAAATCTGGATTATTAGGTTGTTCATTCCTCTCAGACTTTCATCTGCAAACGCATAGGCAAAGAGGTTTGGCGTTTCTATCACTTGAGAGCTACCGACCAACGAAGAGAAAGTCCCAAGGTCAATTGTGTCCCCACTAGGAGGCTTCAGAAACACATGCTCATCTTGATTGTCACTATGCCAAAGGAAGCTAAGAAGCGACGCATCAGGCAAGGATGATACCTTGAGCACCGCGCTGGTGTTTGTGCCCGGACCAACATCAAAATGGGCATGCTTTGGTCTTGAACCGAGATTGCCAGCAGCTACGGTACTAACGGTCCCATATTTCAAGAATGCCTCAGACACTGCTAAATCCTCGAGATCCGTGCCATCTAGGAACCCTACATAACTCGAGAACGACATGTTGATTATGTCCGCTCCATTCTCGACTGCGAAATGTATTGCATCTAGAATGTCGCTTGACCTCAGTTGGCTCTTTACTACCAACAAGTCGGCGCCCGGGGCAACACCCAGGAAAGAGGTGTATCCAAGTTGCCCGCCTGCTATGGTGGACGCTATATGTGTTCCATGACCATCCGGATCGCCAACCTGATCCGCCTGACTTGTCAGATTCACTCCACGAACATACACATCGTTGTTCTCTTGGTCAAAGAGAACCCTCACCTTGGGTTCTCCAAAGAGCACTGCATCTTCAGTAGGAAGGTCAACCCTGCCGTTTGTGTTGGAATCTACTCCTCCCAACCAGCAGTCTCCCTCATCCAGTTCAAACAGACTGTCATCTCCTGTGTCGATGAACATGTAGTCTTCAGCGATATCGATTAGACTGTCCACGGGAGGTCGGTCGATATGATTTATGGGTCCTTCCCCTGTGTCTGGCAGTGCATTGCCATTAATGTCCACATAATAGTCACCACTGTCCATTATGACATCGTAGGGACCTTCTGTCTGTCGCCAGAGACTTGGGTGGGTCCACTCAACTCCCAAGTCTACTACAGCAACGGTAACCCCAGAACCATTTATTGAGCTTCCATCTTTCTGTAAGTATTCCCAGACATCGGGTGCACCCATGGTTGCCACTGATGACTGAAGCGCAGGATAGTACTGTTTCTCGCCCGAAGTTGCTCTAACGAGTCCTATCGCCGATAGTGCGTTGAGTGAAGCAGTGTCACTAACCCTTGCCGAGTAAATCCTTCCCACACCAATTACTGAATCTCCTCTCCTCTCAAACCTGACTCCGAGTGACTCTGCGAGAATCAGCTGTTGCGTAGTCAACTCCCGCTCAAACTGGAGAATTGCGCGACTTCCTGTGAGGCTTGCCGGCAGAACTGCTTTAGAAGAGGAAGCTAGTGCCAGTCTGAGTTGAGGGTCAATGGAAGGAGCTGGATTCTCTGGAATTAGTAGCGAAGAGCGGTGGGAAGTCGGAGTGGCGGGCACGAAAAGTGTGATGAGGAAGAGTGCGAGTATCAGATGGTGTCTTAGCATTCTTTCACCCTCGGCGGTGGATTCTCTTGGCGTTCTCTCTGTGCGACTGATATGCTTTTGCCTGTTTGCTACTACTCAGATCTCATAGACAGTGATAACTTAGAACATTGCTAGTGCTTATAACAGGAACAGTCAGAGCACAGGGCACACGGACGTATTCTCAATGACTTCTGCGGAGGAAATCCAGCAGCTTCTTCAGAAGGGCGAGTCCCAGAACATGGAGTTCAAGCGGAATCTCTCAAAGGCGGACCTAAAACCCGAACGTCGCCAGAAGCTCGTGACACGCATACGCTTCATGACATGTGAGAACCCCTTTGAAGGACTCTTCCTCGTGGGGATAGAGGACATCAGTGGCAAGAGATGGGAGGTCTTTGGTCTCACCGAATCTCGAATATCAACTGCGGAGGGACTCCTCCACGAGCTATGTCGTGAGGCTGAAGTGGAGATTGTCGAAGAAGAGCGGATTGAAACTGAGAA
>JBHLPB010000213.1:0-4596 GCA_048939905.1 Promethearchaeota archaeon | reverse complement strand
AGGTGTTTGGTAACGACAATCACACATAGAAACAGAGGTGCGAGATTGCCAAAACGTGCTCGTTGTCCACGCTGTGAAAGGCTATTCGACCGAAGTGCGCTAGACGCTCATGTCGCAAGATGTAGAGCTCGGCATCAGAAAGATGGCACGCATTCAACAGTAACAAAGAGATCTGTGGCCGTAGTTGATGGGAACAACTTGGCATATCATCTTGCACCAAACGGGACACCAAGAGTGAGGAACTTGATTCTGGGCTATCAGAGCCTAGCAAAGGCCGGATACAGAGTGATCACCGTCATCTCTGCTGCTCTATTGCATAACATAGACCAACCAGATGTTCTCCAGGGGTTGATAGACCGCGGCCAAGTAATCAAGGCAAAGAGTGGCACGAATGACGACCTGACCATAATCCGTATAGCCCAGCGTGATAATGCAGACATAGTTAGCAACGACAGATTCCTCGAATGGCGCGATAGATACCCTTGGTTGGAGTCAAGGCTGAAGAGATATAGAATGACTCCCTCAGGTCTAATCCTGAACTGAAGTCTTGGGTTTCAGCAAAAGCGTTAAAATCACTCAAACGATGCACTCCTGAAGCGCACAGGTGGAATAGTGAAGCATCATGCTTGTCAAGGAACTGAGAGACATGTACATGAAGTTCTTCAGAGAGAAGAATCACGCAGTAATAGGCTCTGCATCTCTGATGCCAGAGAATGACCCAACTGCGCTCTATGTCATGGCAGGCATGCATCCATTGATGCCGTTCCTCCTCGGTCAAAAGCATCCACAGGGAAATAGACTTGTAAACGTGCAGAAGTGTATCCGAACCGTAGACATCGATGAGGTTGGTGACACGACCCATCTAACTTTCTTTGAGATGCTTGGGAATTGGAGCCTAAATGACTATTGGAAGGAAGAGGCGATTACTTGGAGCTACGATTTCCTCACCTCGAAGAAGTGGCTCGGGTTTGACCCCGAGAAGCTATCAGTCACAGTGTTTGCAGGAGATGATGATGCTCCTCGAGACAACGAAGCGGCTGACGTATGGAAGGCCGTAGGCATACCAGAAGACCGCATATACTACCTTCCAAGGGAAGACAATTGGTGGGGCCCACCGGGCAAAGTCGGACCATGTGGCCCTTGCACAGAGATGTTCATAGAAGTAGATGAGATTCCGAGATGCGGATCTGACTGTAAACCAGGGTGCCACTGTGGACACTTTGTTGAGGTCTGGAATGACGTCTTCATGGAGTACAATCTGAAAGAGGACGGATTGTACGAGAAACTGAAACAGCGGAACATAGACACGGGAATGGGGTTGGAGAGGACAGTCGCCATGCTTCAGGGAGTTCCCTCGGTCTATGATACTGAGGTCTTCGTTCCACTCATGACTAAGATTCGAGAGCTCTCGGGAAAGGACCAGCTGAGCGAAGAGGAAGTTCGTTTCGAGAAGATAATCGCGGATCATGTCAAATCAGCAGTGATGATTATGGCCGATGACGCTCACATTGCCCCGTCCAATGTGGAGCATGGATACATCGTAAGAAGACTGCTGAGAAAAGCAATCCTTGGTGCTGACAAGCTCGGCATCGGCAAGGGTTTCATGTCAGTTCTAGCGGACATCACTATTGACATGTACAAGGGTATCTATGATGAGGTCGAGAGAAATCGTGACTTCATCCACAAGAATCTTGAGAGCGAGGAAGCGAAGTTCAGAAGGACCCTTCGAAAGGCCCTTGGAAAGTTCGACCGCATTCTTGAGGAGAATGGGACCATAACAGGAAAGGATGCATTCCTGCTGTTCACCAGCTTTGGATTGCCACTCGAGATGACAAGAGACCTTGCAGAAGAGAAGGGAATAGAGATAGACATCGATGAGTTCAGAGAGGAGTTTGAACAACATAGAGAAATCTCAAGGACAGCCACGGAAGGCAAGTTCAAAGGAGGCCTTGCTGACCACAGTGAAGAGATTACAGTCCTTCACACTGCAACACATCTCTTGCAGGCAGCTCTGAGAAAGGTGCTTGGAGATTCTGTACGACAGAGCGGCAGCAACATCACACGTGAAAGACTCCGATTCGATTTCACATTCGATCGCAAACTGACTCCAGATGAGGTTCAACGCGTCGAGGACTTGGTGAACGAAGTCATAGAGCAGGACCTTGAGGTTGAACACACATTCATGGCTTATGATGATGCGATCTCTCAGGGTGCCATGGCATTCTTCAAAGACACATATGGAGATGAGGTATCCGTTTACAAGATTGGAAACTTCAGCATGGAACTGTGCGGGGGACCCCACGTAGAACGTACCGGCGTGTTGGGTCGATTCAGAATCGCTAAACAAGAGAAGATAGGAGCCGGACTCATCCGGATTAGAGGGGTGCTGGAGCCCCAGAACAGCTAGGCTTCAATCGTATCAGCGTGCGAGAAGGCGGACGAGGCAACCTTGCTCACGATATGATTATTCGTTCGCTATCGTAGAAGACTCTAAGAGGGAGCCCTGCCTCTTAGAACCGACGAAACTACAATCTCAACCTGAGTGATTGAAAATGGGGACATTCTCTAGGATATTCGGTCTCGGAGACAAGGATCTGCAGAAACAGGCTGATGAACTCCTCTTGAGACTGAGTAAGGCACTCCAGTCTGCCAGCGCCAAGCTCCATGTCTGTGCTGATGACTGGGATGACGGAAAGATGAAACATTTGGATGAACTGGAATCCGAGATAATCTCACTTGAAAGAGAAGCTGATGAGGTCAAGGAGGAACTCTATGAGAAGATATTCTCAAAGCGTGCGTATCTTCCTCAGCAAACACAGGAGCGCTATCAGCTTGTACAACACATGGATAGTGTTGTCGATGCGGCGGAGAACGCAGTAAGAATGATTCTGGTTGGAAGCAGATTCAGACCTCCAAGTGAAATCAAGGAGATTGCTGAGAAGGGATGGATCTGTACAGACTTGCTTCAAGACGCAGTGAAGTACCTCTTCACTGACTTCAAGAAATCTGTCGAATACACCCTCAAGATTGACAGAGTGAGGGAAGAGGCAAGAGACCTTGGTTTCAAGTTGCTAAATAAACTATTCAATGACGAGAAGTACAGTGCTAAAGAGGTCAGCTTGTTTCGGGGAATCTCAGAGAGGATTCTTCAGGTTGCAATAAGGTCTGAGGACACTGGTGACTTCATTCGTACTCTTGCGGTGAAATACTCATAGTTGGAGGCCCCTCTCTTTTGGAACCTGTACTGCTAGGAGTCTTGCTCATCATTAGTTTCATGGTCGCTTTCGCGATTGGAAGTAACGATGAAGCTATGGCTCCGGCCGTCGGCGCCAAAGTATTCACAGTAAGGACTGCAGTAGCCGTAGGAGGCCTGATCACTGTTTTAGGTGCAGTTTCAATGGGGGGAAATGTGTCTGAGAAGGTTGGTTCTGATATGGTAAGAGGTCTGACGCTCACTACGGAGATGGTATTCGCCATTCTAATCTCGATGGCTATTTGGCTGCTGGTCGCTTCAGCCACAAGAGGACTTCCCATTAGCACTACGCAGTGTATTGTCGGTTCTGTAATCGGAGTTGCCATCTTCGCACCCTTTGTGGGCTATAGCGGATGGGGAATTGAAGCTATAGATTGGTTTGTGGTCCTTGAGGTCTTCGCGGGCTGGATCATCTCTCCAGTAATTGGATTCCTGGTTGCCGCTGGAGTCTTTGCCCTCGTTAGACGTAGTCAGAAACAGGTACAAGGACTCACTGACCTTGAACGGCAGGAGAGACTCGCCGCCTATGGACTCGCCGCCTTCTTGATATGGACCTCGTTGAGCAGAGGAGGAAATGATGTGGCCAACGCAATAGCTCCGCTTGTTGTCCTGCCTGATTTCATGGGAACAATCGAATTCGGATACATTGTTCTTCCAGCCGCAATCCTGCCTCTATTGATCGGTGGAACTGGCATGGCACTCGGATTGATTGTGGTTGGTCGAAAAGTAATCAGGACACTTGCAACCGAGGTGGTGACTCTGTCGCCTTCTTCAGCCCTTGCGGCAAGCGTATCAGTTGCTCTAATAATGTTCGTGGGTACACTTCTCGGACTACCTCTAAGTGGAACTCATGTTCTAGTAGCAGCCCTCATCGCAGTTGGATGGGTTTCGGCTACACCAGTTCAGATGAAGCAGGTAAAAGACATTCTCATATCTTGGATAATAACTGTCCCAATCTCGGCTATTCTTGGTGTAGCGGTTCTGTGGGTGATTCTGAGTTTCATTTGAGGAATACAGAGGCAGGTTGCTCTCATTATCCTATGTCTGGAATCCTGTGAACCAGAATGTATTTCCTGGCCAATTTCCCCAGTTCTTTGGCTTCGGACTCTGAAAGATGGACTCTTTGCTCTGACTGCGGTGTTTCTTTCCTAGTGGCCTCAATGATTGCCAGATCAGCATTGCGAACAACAGACTCTGCACCAGGACATGGTCTTGTATCGCCAGTGTAGCCAATTACTGTATCACCTACACGAACCCGGTATCCAACAGCGGGCATGAATACATCTTCATCCGTGTAGTTCTCCATCCCATAGTGCTCAACCCGGATTGCTTTCAACTTGAAG
>JBHLPB010000212.1:0-4607 GCA_048939905.1 Promethearchaeota archaeon | reverse complement strand
TGCGGCGATCATTCGCCAGTGACTCCTGTCCACAATCGTTAATACCAGATTGAATTGCCCTGCTGTGCACCTCAGGAGCAGCGATTAATGGGTCTACGTGACAGAGCAACCATCGCCGTCTATGTGGTATACGGACTACAAGCGACTGCCATGGCCATAAGTTGGCAATTCGTCACTTTCTTTGTGAAACATGAACTTGGGGTTCCCGATTTTATCACACTCACCGTTGTATACTCTGCTCCTGCCTTCATCAACATAGTGGCTGTCAACATTTGGGGTTCCTTCTCTGACCGCACAAAAGCGCGAAAACCGTTCATGATGGTGGGTTTCTTTGGCTATGCGATGACTTTCTTGCTGTACTCGTTTATCCAGACAAGTTACCAATTCTTGGTAGTGGCCATACTGGGAGCGCTGCTATCATCAGCATCACTACCTGTGGGGCAAGCATACCTCACAACAAGGACAGAGAAGAAGGGTGAACGTCTTGGATTCTTTATAGCTATCCAATCGGCCGGCTGGTTTGCCGGCGCACTCTCTAGCGGAATACTCTATGACATCATAGGAATGTTCACACTCTACAGGATTGCGGCAATCGTCTGCATAACTGCAACTGGATTGGCGGCGGCTTTTGTACGCGAGCTGCCCATAGAGGACGATGCTATTCCAGACAAGATAGGATTCCGAACACTCCTGCGAAGACCTGGCATGTCACGGTTGACACTTCTTGTCGCCTTCAGTCAGATTGGTATGAACGCAATCTCCTTCATGTTTGCTATCATAATCGTAGACGAGCTAGGAGGTTCACCCGTATACGTTGGTTTGTCGAATTCAATAGCGACCCTGATTGCCGTTGTTATCACAGGGTATGTTGGAAGAATCGTGGATCGACGCGGTCCTGTGAAGATCTTGATCATCGCTATGAGTTCATATGTTGTCTTTGCGTTCGGATTTGCGATTGTGACTGACCCGATAACTGCAACGGTGATGTGGGCACTCCCGATATACCCACTCTCTTCTACCGCCGCGTATGCACTAGGCTCTCTTGTTTCTGGAGAAACTGAAAGAGGAAGGGCCATGTCGCTAATCAGCGGCGCCCAGAACTCTGGGTCTGCTTTTGGTCCCATTGTTGGGGGCCTCTTTGCAGAGTTTGTCTTTGGTCGCGTACAGCCTGTTTCATGGGTCAACATGGCGTTCAATCTGGTAGCGCTATTGCTGGCTGTTTCGCTCCTTGGAGTCGTAGGTTCTATGGCAAAGGAAAGGAGGTCCGAAGAAGAGTTGGCACAGCTAGTAGACAATTGAGGCTTCTCGATACCAGCAGTCTGAAATAGCAGACATGCGATTACATCATCATGAGCGGAGGCTGCACGCTAGGTGCAAAGATTGTTGGAAATCGCTACTTCCTCCTAAAGAACAGAGACCTCGTCTACCAGGACTTCAAGGACACGGTCGTATTCGATGATACGGTTTTTGGCGTCGCTGGTGTCAAGATCGGCACTGGAGAGCCGGCCGGAGTGTCCATCGGATTCAACAAGTGGGGACTCTCTGCTTGCAACTCTACGGTTCTAGCTACCTCCGACGAGGCCTACGACATTCTGATGGAGCGCGTGCTGCGGAAGGCCTGGTCTCTTGACCAGGCGCATGAGCTCGTGAATGAAGAGTTGCAGTCTGGAAACCGTTACCAGTGGGGGAACTTCTTGTTGGCAACTCACGAGGAAGTGGGTGCCATTGAGATTGGAGAAGGAGTCTGTGAGATAGAACGCAGTCCAATAATGATAACCCGAGCAAATCACCATTTGCGACTTCCCACCATGGAGGCGCTGAAGAAAGCCACCGATGAAGAGCGCGAGGCTGGAGGCCCGATTCCGACGAGTCAGAGGCGTCGTCAACTTGTGTCTAGAATGCTGGAGGATGCAACATCCCTTGGAGATATGATGAAGATCCTCTCTTCTCACAGTGATACTCGAGGTTTCGATTCTATATGCAGGCACAGAGGAATGGACCCTGGGGAGAGTCCCTTTCTTGGCGAAACTTCCTACAGCTACATTGCAGAGGTTCTCAAGTTGGGTCCTGACAAGTTTGACTTCAGGATACACGCCTCAAGAGGGAACCCTTGCAGCAACAAGTATGATGAAACTGTGGTTGACTTCTCGTCCTCTCCGGCTGAACGATTCGCGACTATCAGAGGATTTCCCTAGAGGACTTGACCGCCGTAAGTCTAGAGGCCATCCAGTTCGCTGATTTCTATGACCCTGCCGCAATTCTTGCACAGAAACGCAGTTGGTCCCACCCACTCTATGTCTTTGGTGAACTCAATCTCATGCCCACACTCAGGACACTGAGGAGTGTCAGGATGGAGTGGGTTTAGAAGCGTTCTTGTGAGCGACTCAAACCTCACGCCCTTCATATAGGCCTGCTCTGTTCGTTTCATACCTCTCCCTACACGAGCTAGTGTATAATCCATAGTATCACCTATGTTATACAACTCAGGATGAATCGGAAGTTGGGGACTTCGATTGTGTGGTCTTGCTGTGCCGCCGAGCGGTTTGCTTCTTTCTTCTGGTTGGCCGGTGCTAGTGGATTCACTTCTGGGCTTGCGAACTTCGCTTCCAAGGTTTCACTATCAATGTTTGATGCACTAGAACAATGGAACTACACCAAGGCCATGGAGCTGCAGGCTCTAGTCAGTGAATTCGAGTTCCAGAGGGAGGGTCGTGGAACCGCGAGCAACGTCCCCGTGATCAAGGCGCTGATGAATTGCATCGGTTTCAAAGGAGGGGACTGTAGACCTCCTATTCATCCACTGAGTAGGGTCGAAGAGGAACTGGCCATTCAAGGAGGTACAGATTGGGGACTGGTTCGCCTTTAGCTAGAAGTCCTCCGAGATTGTCAATTCAACCGCGCTGAAGCATTCCTGACACACAAGTGTCTGTGGTCCGCTCCAATGCACCTTGTCCAATCTGAGACTCGACTGGCAGTGCGGACAATAGACAGGAATCGTGAAGGTCGCACCGGGTTGGTACGTTCGAATGTAATCACCAGCTCCAAACATCTGGGCCTCGTATTCCAATTGAGCGGCTCTGTCGAATTGAATCCCTCTCCGAGTTGCAGTTCTAGACGCAAAAGCAAACACGACTCCAATCATGATAAACGTCACTGTAATGCCAATGATGATTGGCATCATGATAGGGGTCACAAACTCTCCTAGACCAAGAGCCTCCAATATCATCATCACTGCAATCATCGGAACCGCAAATGTGAGGCACATAATGCCAGCAATCTTGAGTCCGACATTCTCGCTCAACACTGATCCCTGACAACAATCCGCCATCTAAGCCTATAAAGAATCTGAGGAGGTAGCAACAGCAAGCTATGCATTTCTGTCTGGGCTACTGCGGCCATTTACATTATAAAGACGCAAGCTGAGTGTCTAGCCATGAGCGAAGGCTTTCGAGTTGAGGAGGCAAGCGTGAAGGACCTTCCGGGGATTGTCGTGCTTCTGCAGGACACGGGCCTGCCACCCGATGGCATCGAATCAAACGTGGACGACTTCCTTATCATTCGAAGTCCTCGGGCTGTGGCTGGCCCGGAGGTTCTAATCGGGTGTGTGGGTCTGGAAGTCTATGAGAACTACGCTCTTCTTCGGTCACTCGCCGTGCATCCAGACTTTCAACGGAAAGGTATTGGCAAAAGACTGGTGGGTCAGATAACCGACACTGCCAAGGATCGAGGAGTCAATCAGCTCTACTTGCTCACGGACACTGCTGAGAAGTTCTTCCGAAGTATCGGTTTCGATCTGATAGAACGGCAGGATGTCCCGCCAATCGTAAGACAATCAATTGAATTCACAACCCTCTGCCCAAGTGCTACCAGCATGACAAAGAGAATCTAACTCTGACCGTTATTGCCACTCGCAAATGTGCGCAGCCCACCCTGCCGAGCGAGCGATGGCGAACAACTCCGTGTTCAGCAAA
The DNA here is from genome assembly GCA_048939905.1 of Promethearchaeota archaeon. Lineage (GTDB taxonomy): Archaea > Asgardarchaeota > Thorarchaeia > Thorarchaeales > Thorarchaeaceae > SMTZ1-83. The sequence continues at coordinate 636 of JBHLPB010000212.1, read as the reverse complement.
TAAGGAATCCCAAATGAGTCGTATACAGCTGCATTATAGAGGTCAACGTTTGGATGAACCACCTTTCCTTTTCTTTCCAGTAGCCATTTGCGTCCAAGTTCTGCAATCTCTTCTATGGTCGCGAGTCGCTTTGCCCAACGTGCGTCAGCCTCTCCTCTTCTCTTCAGGAGCTCTCTGAGAACTTTTGCACGAGGGTCAATGGTTCTGTAAATCCTATGTCCTAGTCCGAAGAGCTTCTCTCCTCGGTCAAGTCTATCTGCGACAAGACTTGCGACTTCAGGATGTCCTTCAATCTCAACAATCATTCTCATTGCCTCAGTCCCAGCGCCATGATGAAGAGGTCCAATATGCTTCTCAAGGGCTGCACCAATCGCCTGTGAGATTGAACGGGTTGCGGCATAGGTGTTTTCCAAGGCGGCAAGTGAAGGATTGTCTGGATCATCCATATGAAGAATCAAACACGTATCCAGGTCCTTGGAGTCAAGGTCATTCAGAGAGGTTTCATTTAACATCCACAGGAAGTTCGCCGCGTGACGGTAGGAATCCCTTGATGCAATCCGAGTCTTGTTGTGTCTGATTCGCCACTCAGCAGCTACAACTATGGGTGCATTTGACACGAAGAGGAGCATTGTGTCC
>JBHLPB010000211.1:0-4615 GCA_048939905.1 Promethearchaeota archaeon | reverse complement strand
GTCGTCATTGTCATGATTACCGATTTCCAACGCAAAGATCCCATAGAAGGCTGCCCCGGATACCGAGGGGGAGATACTGATAGCATGTTCAGTCCACAGCCCATTTGCTTGGTTGTAGTATCTAAGAGGGTCATCAACGGGGCCCATGAGGCCTACAATCACCTCGTTCTTAGAGTCATTGTCAATGTCGCCTATCTTCATAGCTCTATTGCCAGTATTAGCAGGTAAGTCTGCAACGAAGTACTCATCGGCCGGTTCAAAGAGGATGTAGGCTTGGTCAATATAGAGCGAGGAGATCTCCTTGTTACCTGACTTCCGGTCATTGTCAGTAATCCGCAGCTCTAATCTTTCTGATGTGTCATCAGGAATGTCGACGCAAAACATCGTGTCTGATACGTCATACCTCGTTATCGCCATTATCGTCTTCCATGATCCTGATGAGTAGAATTGGACGAAGAACGCGGTGTCGCTGTCTTCCCACTCGCCAAGTACCAGACCACCTTGCATTTCCGCGTGGCCATACAACTGGAATGATGTGTCTGTCCGGGGTGCGAGATTGTCAAAGACATAGATCCAGCCCAAGTCAGTTGAGTCGTCAACAGGTTTCTTAGTACCGTGAGTGTTCCTTTCCTCACTGAGTATCTGATGTACGTTGTCTGCGTAGTAGGTGTCCTCATAGTTCCCTGTAGTACTGCCATAACCGATTTCTGAATCTTGGCGTTCTGAATCAATCGTTTCGACTCCTGGCGGTGGTGGGGGTCCGAGTATAGTAACAGTTCTCGATTGTGACGAGCCGGACTTGGCGGTGAGTCCATCACTGAATATCCGTACCTCGTACGTTCCAGGATCACCTGTTAAGGTCCAGCTGACTGAGTATGACTTGTCTTCTAGCAGTGTTTGAGTCTGAGGCTGATCTCCACCTTCCGGAACAATCTCTAATCTAGGTCCCTCGACGTTCACAAAGTCCGTTGAGCCTTCACCCACTGCATACTGGACGAATGTCTTGACTAGACCCGCATCTCCCCTCTTGGCAAGTACACTTCCTGTCACAGCAAATGTCCCTCCGTTTGCCACCTCTTGTCCATCCAGAGGGGCCGTAATTGTAACCTCAAGTGCACTCTTGGGCGGTTTTGCAGCCATCACCAAGCTGCTGCCAAGTGAGACTGTCAGTACCAACAGAAGCACAAATGCTAATCGTTCTCTCATCCTATACAATCTCCCGATGACCTATTAGCTGTCCTCTTGAGGAGGGGTTACCCCCTCTCCACAATCCTTAGTCGCGGAACTAGTCTATCATAAGCTTTTTTGCAGGTGAACTAGTTTCGTTGCCAGAATTGGGAATAGGACTTCCGATACCTGCTCTGGCAGAGTTCACCTTCAACCCCTTCTTTCGAGTACCATTTTCATCACAAAGTCGGAATCGATGTCACCTGCGCTTTGCTCTCAAGATGACCACAATCGCGACCAAAGCAACGGGGATTCCGACACCAACCACGACCCATTCAAGGGGAATTGGTGGAGCCTGGTCAGCTACTCGCAGAAGCCAGAAGTCAAAGTCGCCCTCTGACCAATCAATCTCAGTCTGCCCCGCCATCGCGAAGTCGCCATCACTGCACTGCACTATGGCGTATATCTCGTCGCGGTCACTACGGTTGTAGACTTGATCCCAAAGGAGATTGCCATTTTCGTCAATCCGTACCAGCCAAGCGCCACCAATCATGGTGGTTGGGTCGCCTCCATAACCTGCTATGGCAAAGCCGCCATTGCTACACTGTATCATTGAATGTCCGACACCTACGAAGCTTGTGCTGCCAAAGGTCCGCTCCCAAATCATGTTACCATCGGCATCAGTTCGAATGACCCAAGCCCATGCCCTTCGCTGTTCATAGTGAACCCTCTCTGCAAGAATCTGTAACTCCGATCCGACTGTCATGATACAGTTTGCTGTTTCCCAGCCGGGCTCACCAAAGGTCTGGTTCCAAAGCTGATTTCCGCTGGAGTCAGTCCGAACTATCCAGACTTGAGACTCGGAGTCAGAACTGATGGTGTTCCCCGCCAAAGCAAAACCACCATCACTGCACTGGACCAGACCTTTGAATCCAGGATATTCCTCGCCATCATACCCGTAGGTTTGATTCCATAGCGGTTCACCTTCAGTGTCGGTCCGAACTAGGTAGAAATCGTGATTGTCACCAGTATTCGCCCAACCCAGAAGTGCAAACCCTCCATCTGAGCATTCAATTGCATCGAAACAGTTGGCACTCTCAGGGCCACAATAGGTGCGGTTCCAGAGGTGATTGCCATCAGCATCGGTACGCACGAGCAGCATCTCCATATGACTCGTAACATCTAATGATCCTACTACGGCGAAACCTCCGCTACTACATTCAACAAGCGCATTGCCGCTTGAACCGTCTTCAGTATAGGTCCGACTCCACAGCTGAGTTCCGTTCTCATCAATTCGAACCAGCCATAACTGACCGCCATATGTTGACCCGGCGGGATTAGTGAACCCCGTCATGGCAAAGCCACCTGTACTCAACTCAACCATATCGCGGCACCATTCCCAACCGGGGCCGCCGTAGACTTCTTCCCAGATTAACCCCGGTATCTCTTCAAGTGACGCCCCTCTGAAGTGGCGATTAGGGCCGTTCTTCTGCAGGGCCATCACTCCGGGAATTGACGCGACTAGTAGGACAATGAGTAAGAGGGGTCCCAATTGGCCAAGATGTCTGACTTTCTTCATCTGCAATCTCCCTCTACGCAGAGATGTCTGTACTAGGGGGTACGGTTCGTGGATGAAAAGGATTTTTTACGGTCAAGCAATCCCCAACTGACAAAACTCGAGCACGAGTTTCCCTAGATTACATGTGTAACGGCCCAACAGAACAACATCCACTGGATTGGATTGATTCGGATTCGCTCAGGACATCGAAGATTTGATTTGGAACGATGCACTTGGGCACTACACTAGTATGCGTGGGTTCCGAGGGAAACGACTTGAAGTTGCGCTTTCCATCAATCCAAGTATTGCCGGACAGTAGCGACTCTAGGCTTGCCGTCGAAATAAGGCATGACGAGCCATTCGATTCGGATGATGAAATCACGTATACCTTGGAGTATGACCGGAAGGAATTCGACTTTGCAATATCCTATGAAACTGCGGCAAGTATCGCAGTTCCAGACAAGATTAGTTTGGTATTTCCCAAGGGCTCACCCGATAGGACATTTGCGGTTTCACGCGCCAGTGCTAGCATCATGGATGTCACCTTGACTCGGGATGATGAAGATGGTGTGCTAGAGGCGCATGGCTACAGTGTGAATCTAGCTTACGGAATGAAAAGATCCTCTGCCACTGTGAATCAGTTCCAGGAACTTCAGGCAACGACTCCTCACTTGACCGTACTAGATATGTCCGTGTCAGGTTGCCAGTTTGAAGATCTTCTGGCAGAGATACTGAGTAGACTCAGGATGATTGTGGTTCTTGACCGACCGACTTCCTTCTCCAGAACTTGCTGGCTCTCGGGAAAGATACTTGATGAGCCTGTCTTGATTGTGCTTGACGGTGTCAGGGGGACTCTCGGAGACCGAGTTTCTGTCGATGTCTGGAGCAATCTTGAGAGAATCGATGAGGCGATTCTAGAGATTCTTGCTAACACGAGAGTAGGTGATGTGAGAACGGACTTCAGCGGTCTGAATGTAGCCTGGAATATCGATGCAGGCCAAGATGGACAGGCGCTGTTGACAGTCGTGGTGTCTTCCAAGCCGGAAATGGAAGCTCGGTCTGAGAGTCCGGTCTTCTTCACCTTGGACTATCAGGGGCTCCTCACGGAAAGCTTTGAAACACCTTTTCCGAGGGGACAGCAGCAAGCATCGATTGCAGCAGACTTGAGTGACATAAGAGCCTCATGGAATGACAAGCTCACAGAGCCATATCTTGCTGTACATGTAAGTGACGCAAAATGGAAGAGTATCAAAAGGTCACTTCAGGTCAAGTTCGACTGGGAGCAGGCGGTAGAACATCAGACTAAAATCAGACTATCTACTGGAAACAGATTCCGTTCATTGGAGGAGTTTTCGGCTTTCCTGAACATGGGAGAAGCCAAGAAGTCTGCTCTTGGACTCTTTACTGAATTCTGCCTGAGTCGTGAACTCAGGGGTTGCGAATCACAGCGAGCGGTCGCCCATTGTGCCAGGGCCGTAATACTTACCGGACTGGTGGTATGCTTTAATCCTCCAAGGGGGCTCTCTGGCTATCTTGAAATGTTGACAGACAAACAAGCTCCAACGATTCTCGAGGATCTTGGAACTCCGCGAACTTGGAGGGATCACATTTCACAGATTGTGCAACTTAGCAGTGACTTCGTTCCTCAGACCGCCAAGTTAGCTACACCGAAGAGCAACAGGAAACCAGGTCGCCCTCCTACTCAGCTGATTCCCAACACACATCCTCTAGAGCTGTTCACGCAATTCCTCAATGACCCCGAAAGCTTGGTATGCAGATACTGCCGATTTCTGAGAGCGGACAAGGCGAGCTGATTGATTGCTTTGCAACAGTCAATGACATGGTATTGTCTATTTCATTCCTTGACCACACCCAAAGGCTACGGAATGT
>JBHLPB010000210.1:0-4617 GCA_048939905.1 Promethearchaeota archaeon | reverse complement strand
CACAAGGAAATGAGATTCGGAAACACTTCGTTGCGGCTGCAATGGCAACACCAATCATTGGCTTTCTGGTCTCGCTTGTCGTCACACTCGTTCCTATGGCACCTTGGTCCTATTACCCGACTCCAATAGAATTCACGACAACATGGGTTTTAGTTGTGTTGGTGCTACTGCCAATCTTCACTAGAGAGGGCTCTTTTCTGCAAGCCGCAAACCCTAACCGGAACGTGGTGTCGAATCAGGCGGCTCCAAGTGTTTCTATCAAGGTACTACCAAGCAGAGGTGTTGTGATGGGTTGGATCATAGGTTCCATTGCACTCCTAGGGCCCTTCTTCGGATACCACAGCTCTTGGTACTTCATGAGAGACAATAGGACCGCGACTACACTCTTGAGTTCATCTCTGATTGGGGCTCAATACTCTTGGATTGACTTGGACATGATCTACAGCCGTCTGAATATCTACGCTATGTCACTTCCTCTAACTTCGATGTTTAGTCTGAATCTCATGCTGATGCCGCTAATGGTGGGATTCAACCTTCTCTTTGGTCACAGTGTGCTTCGCTATCTACAGGCAAGGGCCTCCAAGAAGCCTGTTCTTACCTTTGGAGTATTGGGAGCGGTTGTTCCCTTCGTCGTCTTTGCATCACCGTACTTTGTGCTAGAGAACCCTCAGCTTGAAGCTAGTCACTTCTACATCCCTCTCCCGATTGTACAAGTTGTGGGACTGCTTATGATACTGTACGCGAAGCGAATGCTGCAAGACAACGGAACCAGGAATGAGATTGATGAAAGGACATTGCCTGGTCAAGAAAAGGAGAAGCGAGTTGAAACTCCCAGCTCTGCACCCCATATTGAAATCCCTCTTCTATACAGGCTAATATCGAGATTCCGCAATCCTAGTGGGAAACGCACGAGATCAGTTCCGACCAAAGACCAAGGCGAAACTGAATGGATCTAGAGCGAAGAGAACCCTAATCAGAGTGAGCTGCAGGAATGCCATGGTGCAAACTTTCAACTAGCAAAGTGTCTATTAGTCAGGTCAGAACAGTACGTTCTGTTGCCCTATCGAGAGGAGTCTAAATTGGAGAGGAACTTCTGGCTGAAGATGATAGCAAAGATAGTTGCTATCATGCTCCTCCCTCTGTCGATGGTGGTCGATATTACCGAATACGGCAGTTCCCTTTACTATGAGTCAATCTTGGTCACCATAGGACCGCGCATACGTTTGTTAGTCTTCGAACCTCCCCCTGGAGTCTACCCATCCTTGAACCTCAATATGCTGCTTATTGCTACGGCCCTAGTATTGTGTGCTCCAGGGATCTACTTCAACAACTGGTTATCTCAGCAGCCCAGAGGAAGGTCGATCAAGAAGCAACTCTTTGCAGCAATGGTCTTAGTGCCAATGATGATATACCCAGCGTCATTTCTTTTGCTGGGACAGATAATCGACCCGGAGTTCTACCTCTACGAGTATCCACTGACGTACCTGCCAACCTGGGTCATAGTCGTGCTGGTATTATTGCCAGTCTCTACTAGAGAAGGGTCCTTCATCGACGAAGCAAGGCGAAGTCAGGGCATCATGTCAACAACAGGCAATCAGACAGCCACAATCTCGAGGTTCCCCGGCAAAGGAATGCTGATGGCATTGGTCGTAGGGCTAGTTGCGCTTCTTGTCCCCTTCCTCGCCCAGGTGGACAATTGGAGCGACGGGCAAATCTCAGCGTTTTTCATAAGCACGTCATGGTCCGGCAGTGTTGGGTCCTGGAGCGGCTTTAGCTACTTGCGTATCACCCCGACACCATTTGCATCAGTCTTCATGCTTACCTTCCTTATAGCACCGATACTCTTCCTGTTCAATCTCGCTTTTGGACATAGCGTTCTTTTGTATCTCCAATCAAGAACATCCATTGTGCGAACGGCACTCTATGGCATCTTGGGCATGGCCGTCCCATTCCTACTTTACTCTGTTCCATACTTGATGACAGGCCAAATTCCAGAATATGCAACGCAGTACATACCCCTTCCTGTTCTGCAAGTAGTCTGTGTACTCATGGTGCTATTCGTGGAGCCTACCAAACTAGACGAACGCATCTGGGATGATACCGACGATAGGATGTGGTTCGATGAAGGCGACAGCGACGCCCAAAGAGGACCAGAACGAAGACCCAAGGTGACAATCCCATTGACGTATATGCTGAGCTCAAGAATCAGGTCACTATGGAATGGCTCAAGTAACCGGACTGCGACCACAGACCCACAGAAGGCCGATTGGGCTCATGATGAGGAAATCTGGACCTAAGATTCGAAGACCAGTGTCTTTACAACTACAGGTACAACGACGCCTTCTATGATTGGCTCACCAATGTCGACGAAGTCACCTTCATGAAGCGTAATCTCGTCAATTGAGAGAATCTTGCTCTCAATATCCGTTTCTCGCATCATGACGTTCCCAACGCTGTTGCCAATATCCGAATCGAAGCACATCAAGATGGGCTTGCCATCTGCTACTGTGTTGGGAAGACCTTCAACTACACCCTTGGCAAACTCTTTGAGATTCTGATACGAAGGCCGAACCGCATTGATGAATGCAAGAATCACTGGGTCAGTGCCCTCCTTCAGGTCAAACCTCCTCAATGCATCCTGGATCGCATCGCTGATTTTCGACGACCGAGTGCTATCAGGGGGAACATGGGGATTGACAACCGGGAGGTTCCTCAGCGGATAGTGAAGGCCGCTGGTCAAGAAGGTGGTAGACCCGCTCACTTCGAGTGTGGATTGACCTGCCCCAATGACTGTGGCTCGGATGCGGTGTTCTGGTTCGATAAGGTTGAAACCTCGTTCCTTCACCAACTTCGAAATCTCGTCTGCAAGCACAAGCCCCAAGTCATAGTAGTCTTGGGTTTCTCTTCCGTAGACGAATTCGGCGACACCGCCTGAAAGCATGAGTAGGTCTGGTTGAGCAGCGTATGCTAGTGGCTGTGTCATCATTAGCGATCGTGTGAGCTCAGTCTTGGAGTCACCAGCAATGGCCTCCATCAGTGCTTCAGCCAGTGCTTTGGCCATCTTCGCCCTATCCTCTTCGGTCAGACTCCCACCCAGGGCCAGGTCCACTCCAGTCTTCTCACCGACCCTCCGGCCAGTTTCTTCCAGGCGAGTGATTGTGCCCTTGTCATCGGTGGCGACCAAACGACCTCCGACATTTATTGCGGCAGTAGCTATGACCCTCCCATCTTTGCAGACAGCGATGTTTGAGGAGCCTCCACCAACGTCAACATTGAATATCGTCTCTTCAATCTCTGCGGACTTCAACACTGCACCTGACCCGTGCGCGGCAAGTACCGATTCAAAGTTGGGTCCTGCAGTCGCAGCAACGAACTTCCCTGCCTCTCCTGCCAGGGCTGCAACAATCCTTTCGGCGTTCTCCTTCCTGGCGGTTTCACCAGTGATTATCACCGCACCTGTATCAATGTTTGAGAGCTCGACCCCTGCATCTGCATAATCTTTGAGAATCAGTTGTTTCAGTGATTCGAAGTCAATGGTGTCAGGATCGGAGAAAGGTGTGAAATGAATGGGGCCTGAATGTAGCACCTTTCTCTCCTTGATTTCGAACTTCTCTGTTCGGCTTAGCGGGTTTCTCTCAAGGAGAATGCTGCTGAAGACTATGTGTGACGTTGTAGTCCCAATATCGATGCCGACACTTGTCAGCAGCTTCTGCTTGGTATCGATGCGCATGATTCCTTAAGCCGCTCCTGCTGACCACGGGCCAGTATTACACTCCTTTTAGCTTTGTCATGAGCTCAATTCGTAGTTCCGTCGGTGGGCTGCACCCTGCTTCTTATTACCAAATTGCCAAATCAAATCTTGAACTCAAATGGACGTCCATGTAGTCATCAAGAATCGAAGAAGCATTAGGAAGTATTCGGACAAGAAGGTCGAGGATGAGAAAGTGATGACCATACTGGAAGCCGGTAGGTGGGCTCCTTCAGCTGCTAATCGGCAGCCTTGGCATTTCATTGTTGTCCGAAATGAAACCATGCGCAAGAAGCTTGCGGATGCCCACCAGTACGGTAGGTTCATGGCCGAATCGCCTGTCGTCATAGTGGTTATCGGAAACCCGGACAAGAATCCAAGATACCATCTTGCAGATCCTCACAATGCGGTTCAGAATGAGTGCAGAAGTTATACAATGGCCGCAGCCTGAGCCTAGAAACCGTCTGTCGGTTGACTGTCGGCCACACTAAGCCTTAGCCAAGACCACGCTAGGGTATGGCACACCGACCCATCTATGTTTCTGCTCTTCTTGCTAATAGAAGAGAGAGGGCGCGATGGCCCTCCCCCGTGACTCTCTGTTCTCAAGGACCGCCGAATTCTTCGAGCATGGACTCCAGTTTCAATTCAACTCTCTGCCGCATCGCATCTAGGACTTCCTGTCCTAGATTCTTGTTACCCATGCTGTTCATTCCAAGCTCGTGTGTCATATCTACGCCTTCATTCTTCCAGTTGATGTCCAGCGGTAGCTTGTACCTCTGCAAACTTTCTAGAATACCTTAGAAGCCCAAACCCTTGAAGTGAAGAGTAGAATGGAATCATGTAGAACCCCAGTTTCTGGAGTGCCACCT
>JBHLPB010000209.1:0-4617 GCA_048939905.1 Promethearchaeota archaeon | reverse complement strand
GCTCTGGCGGTTATTGAACGTGCTCCCGCATCGATTGCGGCTTCGTACAGTACATTGTCGAAGTCTTTTCGAAGAGCCACCGCCATGTCTGCGCGGCCCTTGAGAACTGTTCTCCTATTTGGTGAATGCAACACACCGATTCTACAGACACCTTTCAGGAACTTGTTGGTTCTGGACTTGAGGTAGGGGAAATCATCAATCAAGTCTGGAGAAAAGCCGCCGCCGCATGGTTTGTCTCGGGGAAACTGATCTCTGTCGATTAGATAGACGTCAAAGCCAGTCTTTGCTAGGTACCTTGCGGCCGTGGCACCCGCAGGACCTGCCCCGATTATGGCTACGTCATGCATTCTATGTACTTCCAGATGACGGGTTTTTTCTAAGTTACGATTTGCGCGACCTCGCTGAGCCAGATTGCGTGATGCTTATCTAGGGTCCGGTTTTCAGTAACCTCAACAGATGAGTGGCTTTATTGAGAGAAGAAGAGCACTGAGGTCCAAGATTAGGTCCAACGAGACGCTTGACATCAGGCTCCATGTTTTTGCAACAGCAGTGCTTGTCGTTGATATCACGCTAATCCTCTACACACTCATTGCAGTCACATCGAGAATGACATTGTCTGGCATTGGCTTGATAGACTCGCTACCGATAGTCCTTTACATTCTCCCCCTCTTGATCGTATTGCCACTGTTGGTGAGGGGCTATTACACGACACGGTTTGCCCCCATCAACTTCCTGATAATGTCAGTTTCATCAGTCTTCTTCGCGCTGCTTACACTTCTGGTTCGAGGCTTCGCCTTCTTCTTGGTCATGAACCTAGTTGCGGTTGTCATCGTGTTCATAATGGGCAGATTCCGCCCCGAGTCGAGCATCAGGAAGGTAGGGAGGAAGGGTTGTGCCATCTTCCTGTTCTTCAACATATTAGGCTTGATGTTTCCCTTGACAACTATGGCCATGGGTCAGACAGCAATTGCACAGGTCACTCCATCAGATATGAGTGATCTATATCTGGATGTGCCACTCGCAGAGTTCGACTTCCCGTATTTCGATGTGACTCCCGATGTGGCAACAATCCAGAGTCTGAACACCTCCGGTTTCGGAGTGAATCTTAGATTATTGGAGAGTAGTGGTGACTCCTGGATGAACCTTACCGAATGGCTCGTCGCCATGAACAGTACAGAGATTCCTTACACCATCACACTTACCACGCCCCGAGATTCCTATGTCGATTCTGATACATCCCGGATTGGCTCTACAAGTGTGCTTCAGCAAGTCTATGATAGTCATGCGGCCGCTCTCAATGTCCTTGTGACAACGCTGGACGCCCTAAACATCACAAGGTCGCCAGAGGTCGTCTTCTTCGACATGACACTCTCCACAACTGAATGGCAAACACTACTGGAGCTCACAAGAAGCGTGAATCTTCCTGGATTCTCCTCTCTGATCAGAACTTCAATTGACTCAATTGACTCTTCAGTCATTGCGGCAGCCGCCGAGTTTCTGGCCGACCTCTCACATAGTGCAGGTTTGCCATGTGGTGTCCTGATTGAGTCGTTCATACTTGACGATACAGGTGACGGCGACTCTTTGACAACACTCGTCTGCGGACAGACATCAGATACGCTGCAATACTGGGACCGTGTGGAGGTATCCTGCTCCAGGTCGAAATACTCCTACGAAATGAATGGTGACGTGGGTGAGTATCTTGCATACACGTTCTCTAGGTCTCTAGTCCAACACGGGAGCAACTGGTCAATTCGATTGGGAGCGGCGGGGAACAAGTCTGATGTCTTTGGAAGGACCAACGAAGTATACAACACAATCCGACTCATTGCAGACGATATTGGGATTGCCTCAGGCAACGGAGTAAAAAGAATCACTCTGGAATCTCTTCCGCTGCTAATCGAAACCTTCGGTCCATTGGCACTGGATATCTTGTCTGGTGAGCTTGCGGGAGCCACAAGCGTAGGGGTCACCTATACATTCAGAATCTATGCCTTCAGAGCGGTATTCATTGCCATAGACTCTTTTGATTTCATCATGCTTTAGGGGGATTGGTGCTGCGATGAAAGTTTGCTTCGCGATCGCGAAATCCCACCCGGTCTCCCTGCCGCAATAGACTCGACCCGAGATTAATCGCGGAGATCGTCGCATACCAACTCGTCGAGAGTGTAATTCAGCTTCGTTTCAGAATAACAGCAACTGCTATTATTCCAATTCCGACTGCCGACCCAGCCGCCATTATGATCAAAGCAAATCCATCGGAGTCTGTTGGTGAGCTGCTAATCAAATCTGCAAACTGTGTGGCCCGCATGTGATACTCAACGCTGAACTCTCCCGTAACTGACACAAACATATCTTCCTTGAGCCGGAGCCCACTATTCTTTTCAAATTGGATTTGGTGTGAGAAGGCCGAAACAGCAGGCGGCGTTTCATTGGCTTGAGCAACCCAAGTTTCGTATCCTTGATACTCGCCATCGCCAGATATATTGAACTCGGGATGAGCAGAAACACCAATACCTGCAGTTGAAGAATTCGCAAGATAAACGGTAGTTACCGATCCTACCGCTTCTAATTGCCATGCTGGAGAAATCGCTGTATACTCGAAACAGGTTGGTTCATCGAAATACGCCGCCATTTCCACAAATGATGCTCCGTATGGAACCTGAGACAGAATCCGTTCGCCAGTACCTTTCCTCACCTGTCGAAGCATCTCAAATGATGATTCGCCGGTGCCGACTAGCTGCATCTCGTCATCGTAGAACCTCAGACCGTAACTTGTAGCATTGTACTTGCTCCCTGAAACAATCTGATAGGCCTCCTCTACAGCATATTCCAAGTCGTAATCAAACTGGACAATGGTGTCAGAAATGGACGTGACCGCAATGGTTTCTTCGATGCTGACATTCAAGGCAAATATAGTGCAAACCTCGAAATGGGAATAATGCCATCCTTCAGAAATCATAACGCCCTCATCAATGGGGAAGGCCAACCCCGCATAGTTATTCGGTACTAACAATATCGCAACCATAAGAAAGGCGAGCGTTGCAGTGCTTCTCATAGCTTCTAACATCTTAGTTTCAATTGGAAAAGTCTGTTGATATGGGATGCAAGTCGGGCATGAGAGATGCACTATGTCCAGTTTGACGCAGTACGGGATCAAGCTACTGTCACCCGGGCAGTTGCCGGGCCACAGCACAGAACAGGTATGTGTCCCATAGTCAAGTCTCGTTCGACTTCATTATGCTTTGGCCTTCCTTGTTGATACTGGGTTCGGAAGTCTTATGTCAAAGCTCCGCACATGGTCCAGATAGTAGTGTTGTCATATCTATGACAAAGCTTCAAGGTTCTCTCAGTGGACCTAGGAGAATGCAGCGACTTCTTGAACTCAACACTAATAGGAGGGTAATGGTTGGAGCGGACCAAAGTAATCGCCATCGTGGTGGTCGTACTGGTGGTTTTGGGAGCTGGCGCTACCTTTGTCTTCATGACTCAGCCGACGAAACCAGCAATTGACTCGTACGTATATGAATCGAGTACCGATCCCGAAAGTCTTGACCCGCACTTCGCCTACGAAAGTGGGAGTGCTCAAGTATTCGAACAGGTCTATGAAACACTCTATACCTATCCATGGGGAGGTGGCGAACGAGGGGGCCATCCTGAAGCTGCCCCTACAGTACCACTCTTGGCAGCCGCAGCGCCGGACATTTCAGCGGACGGAATGCAGTACAACATAACACTGAGGCAAGGCATTACATTCCATGATGGGACACCATTCAATGCCAGCGCTCTAAAGTGGAGCTGGGAGCGAGGTGTTAAGATGCACTATGGTGGAGGTCCGATTTTCATGCTCATCGAGCCGCTAGCAGGCGGAGAGCACCTACACGGAATCGGCTATGAGTTCGGCCCATCATCCGCCGAGTTCCAGGCAGAATTCACTAATTGGACAGCCAACTCAAATGCACTTGTTGTGCTTGATACCTACACTCTGCAGATCAACTTCGGATTTGCATATGCAGGATTCATTCCGGCGGTGACCAACAGTGCTGGTGCCGCCGTCAGCCCAAGCTTTGTGCACGCGCATGCGGCAAACGACACAGTCCCTGCTGGAGGCGATTGGACCAAGCACTATGGTCTCAACTTTGGTGAGGACATCGGCACTTACATGTTCGACCACACCTGCGGTACCGGACCCTACATGGTAGAGGAATGGAAACCGACTGAGTATGTCAAGATGGTTCTGTACGAGGACTACTGGAGAGCCGGCGCGACTGAGGCCGCAGTCGCACCTCCATCTTATGCTGGCTCTATAAAGGAGATCTGGCGCAGGACCAACGAAGACCAGACAAGCATGAATCTGAACCTTAGGACCGGAGTCGTTGACGACACCCACTGGCCGGCGACGCAAGCGGACGAAATCTATGACAACGTCACACTGGGTAGCAAGGATCCGAACATCTTCTTCAGAACCGGAGGAGTCTCCTCTTTGGTGTCGGGCCTCTCGTTCCAGATGGGAATGATGGACTGGACTATCCAAGGGGTAGGCATCGTCGAAACCTACGCCCCATGCCACTGGAGAGGGTTCCGGAACATGATGGCCTATCTCTTCGACCACGATGC
>JBHLPB010000208.1:0-4617 GCA_048939905.1 Promethearchaeota archaeon | reverse complement strand
GAGGCCGCGGGTTCGAATCCCGCCTGGGGCTCCACTCTATCTCCAAGTCTACAGCCCTATTCAGACTGATAGTAGACTACTTCTACAATCCTACTCATTGGGACAATTACCCTTGCCCTCTTGGTCTTGTACTGGGATTTCTCATCCTCCAAGGTCGGCCTATCGATTTCGATATAGTTCCTACCGACATGTGCGATGATGCCCTTAATCATCTTAAGGCGGGTATCATCTGCGGTTGTGTCCACCACAACCCTTACCGGAACTGCAGCCTCCATAAGATCCTGGAACTTGTTCATCATATATTCTTCACCTAGTCAATCCTGAATATTGTCTAAATTCCGACTTATAGTTTGGCCAAGGTGCACTGACAGAACTGGATTTGGACCATTTCAATGAATAGATGACTTGCAGACCTGATACCTTGTGATGAGAAGTTCACAGGCCATTCGCTTTGGTCCAATCCTGTACAATCTGCTCAGTATGCAGGCTGCTACTGTCTCTCAGCTTCTCGTCGTGGCGGATTCGGGTCAGAGATCTGATTACGAGATACATACCTACTGTCGCCAGCACCACAATGCCAATAGATAGTCCAACGATAAAACCTAGCACTTCCTGCACGGAATAATAGCTTGAGGTTGCCACGAGAATCGCCAAGAGTGACATGGGTATTGTGAGAATACCGATACCGGTCCGGAGTTCGGCCAGGTGGGTTCTCTTTTCTGCCTCGATGGTCCTGATTATTGCAAGTGCAGTCGTAAGGTCCAATAGTTCGTGGTTCGCTAATCCTGAATCCAAGTAGATCACATTCTGTCTATGTCTTCTGGCTTCGTCGTTTTCGAAGGAGCCGACGAGCCTCTTCAGGTCCGACCAAATTCGAGATTCTCTCGAGGGCCTCGCTTTCATCCAGCTCGTCAAGCCATTTGTCTATTTCTCGTCGGACTTCAGGCGATAGGTCCTTGGCATGCTTCTTCAGTCTGCCCTTCCTACCCTTGCCAAAATCTTCTGGTCCTAGCAGGCTCAATGTTTTCGCACCTGTGACCTCTTTTTATTCATTCGATATGACACTTAGTATTTCTTCGCTGCTATGGAGGCACATAATGGGGCTTTGACAGGTTAGTCTGTCCGCTAGTCTTATATCAGAAAATGCAGGAGCTGCGACTGCATGGGTCGGTGGTCTAGCTTGGCTATGATTCCTGGTTTGGGTCCAGGGGATCGTGAGTTCGAATCTCACCCGGCCCACCACTTCTCTGACTGAACATTCGTCTTGAGGAGATGTGCCCTTCAGCTACAGGAATGGAATTTGGGTTGCTCTCAGCTTCGGCAATAGTCGAAATCCTTATCATGAACCCGAAGTGAATGAGCAGCATTATGTCGACGCAGTCGTCTGTTAGGGAGCGACTGGCCAAGCGTATTGCGGGCGAGATTGCCCTTTCAGACAACCCTGGGCAGACAATGCGTATGTGGAGAGACAGGTTTAGGCTCTCACAGATTGAGCTCGCAGACTTCGTCGGCATTAGCCCAAGTGTAATCAGCGACTACGAATCTGGTAGGAGAAAGTCTCCCGGCACATCGACGATACGCCGGTTTGTTATGGCACTCCTTTCCTTGGATGAGCGCAACGGAGGTCAAACAATCACCGCCTATGTTCGGTTGATGGATGTCAGTCTGGTAGACTTGAACATAGTCCTTGCAATGAGTGACTTTCACTCGCCCATGACTCTTGGCGATTTCTGCAAGAAGCTGAAATGTACGGTAGAAACCGGTAAGGAGTTTCTCAAGAGGAACATCTATGGCTACACGCTGGTCGATGTCGAGAGAGCCGTGAAAGAGCTTACTAGTGAGGCTTTTCTGAAGCTCTTCGGCGCAACAACGGAGCGTTGCCTTATTTTCACGAAAGTAAACACTGGTCGGGCACCCATGATTGCCATAAAGTCCCAAGAGTTCAAACCCACCTTAGTGATTCTCCATGGCGTAGGCGAAGTAGACAGGCTAGCATTGGAGCTCTCTGAACAGATGAAGATTCCATTGGCCGTCAGCAAGATAGGCTCCATCGATGCCCTTGTTAGAGAGCTTCGCAATATCGCGCCAGACTAGCCGAAGATCAGCTTCAGAATGGCCATTCTGGTGATGACGCCGTTGTACACTTGGTCAAAGTACTTTGCATGTGGAGTCGAGTCAATCTCAGATGCCAGCTCATCGACCCGAGGAAGAGGATGCAAGACTATTGCATCATCTTTCATCAAGCTAATCTCATCAGCCGTGATTCTGAATTTCCCTTTAACCTCGTCATATTCCCGGATGTCCGGGAAGCGCTCTTTCTGTATCCTGGTCATGTAGACGACGTCTACATCCTGAACGGCCTCCTCCACAGTGTCAACTTCGATGACTCGTACACCTGCCTTCATCATCTCATCTATTATGGCTCGTTTCATTCTCAGAGTGGGTGGAGCCGCCAGCTTGATGGTGACATCATAGTACGAGAGTGCCATTCCAAGAGAATGCACTGTTCTACCATATCGAAGGTCTCCACAGAGCGAGATTGAGAGGCCATCAATCTTCCCTTTCATCTTCTTAATGGAGTAGAGGTCAAGCAGTGCCTGTGTTGGGTGCTCCTCTGATCCACTTCCTGCGTTTATTATGGGGATGTTTGAGAATTCTGCAGCTACTCTCGCAGATCCGTCCAGAGGGTGTCGTATCACGATGACGTCCGCGTATTTTTCCACCGTCCGAATGGTATCTGCTAGTGTTTCTCCCTTTCCGCCTGCTGATGTTGAAACGACATCGGCGAACCCGAGTACACGTCCACCAAGCCGAATCATTGCACTCTCAAAGGAGAGTCGTGTACGTGTTGAGGGCTCGAAGAACAGAGTGGCCATAATCCTATGACTCAGTACGCTACTCCTGTTGATTGCGACATCTTCCATTTCCTCAGCAGTCTTCAGAATGAGGTCTATGGTTTCGCGATCAAGGTCCTGAATGCTAATCAGGTCATGAAGCTTACCCATCTTTCTTCACCTTGGGCGACCTGAATGACAGGCTCCTCATTATCACTCTTTAAGGTTTCCAGAGTTCCGACCATACTTCCTAGATATCTCGACCTGCCTAATCTCTAGTCCTGCCTCTTCTGAGAGTTGATTCGCCAGGTCGTCCTCATAGTCCTCGATGTAGACTATCTCTCTGATTCCTGCATTGATTAGCATCTTAGTACAGATACTACAGGGCCTAGTTGTACAGTAGATTTTGGCATCTCTCACAGTGACACCATGATAGGCAGCTTGTATGATTGCGTTCTGTTCCGCATGTAGTCCTCTGCACAGTTCATGTCTTTCCCCAGGTTTCACTCCAAGACTCTCACGTAGGCAACCGACCTCGTCGCAGTGTGGTAGACCCTTAGGCGCACCGTTGTACCCTGTACTGAGAATCTGGGCCTCCTTTACAATCACTGCTCCGACTTGGTTACGAAGACATGTGCTTCGCGATGATACGAGGTCTGCAATCTCACTGAAGTATACATCCTTGCTCTTCCTGGCCAAGATATCTACAGCTCCTTGTTCTCGAGTTGCTGTGGTCCCTCTTATGAAGCTCGTTGTTTGTTCTTGCCGTGCCACGCTTCAATGTTTGAAGGCGAAAGGTAAAAAGACCACATCAAGTCTGAAGTCGTGACCTTATGGAAACGGAAGCCCATCATCATGAGAAAGCGCGAAGGAATGGTCATAGTCTGGCCTGCTTACCTAGATTCGACCCTTAGCAGAGCGCAGGGGCGAAGAGTTTCCAAGAATCTGGGGGCGCCAGACATCACAATCAGGATACTGAAGGAGGCTGCTGATGCTGCGGGCTTCGAGTCAGAGGTAGAGTCTGACAAGAGATACCCGGGGAATTGGATTGGAGCCCCCGGCTATCTGGTTGTTGAGAATCCTGAAGGCCATAAGAAGAAGCGTCTATTGCTCATGCTTGCGAAGAGTGTAAGAAGGGTTGTCGCAAAGCGCGAGTCCGCCAAAAAAGCGGCTGAGAAGAAGAGCAAGAAGAAAAAGAAGAAGAAACGGTGATTGGAGAGTTTTGGGAGGCTAACAAATGAAGCGACTCGGCAAGGTGCTTCACGTGTCCAAGAGGGGCTTCCTGATTGTCAGGACGGACAAGACCCCTCCCATCGGTGAACGCTCAGTCGTCATGAACAAGAAGGCCGAGAAGGTGGGCATAATCACTGATGTATTCGGACCCGTAAACAATCCCTACGTTTCCGTGAAACCCGTCGTCAAGGATGACCTCCCAGGGCTTGTTGGTCAGATGCTCTACCTCTACAAACGTCAGAAGTGACGTCCACTTCTGTACATCACTCGCCGTTAATGAGTAGCAGCTTCCGAAATCTAAATATCAATCCGTGCTGAATGTCCGATGTTGCCATGTATTAGTTAAAGGTCATTTAAATGAAGGATGATTCGGATCGGATTCTGGAGGCTCTCCGAGCCGTTGGTGAAAACGGTCTAATCATCGATGAATTGACAACTGGACTTGGCATTGACTCAGGAAAACTGGTCAAGAGCATAAAGCGACTGAAATCTCAGGGGCTCATTGAAGTGCAAAAACAAGAACTCAAAGAAGAGAGATACATCATTAGAG
>JBHLPB010000207.1:0-4619 GCA_048939905.1 Promethearchaeota archaeon | reverse complement strand
CTGTCCAAGACCATTGAGAACGCCTATAGAGATGTGAACATCGCATTTGCCAATGAGATGGCATTGGTCTGTGAGAGTCTTGGCGTGGACATCTATGAGATTATAGAGATGATCAATGCCCGTGAGGACAGAATGCTCCATATACCGGGAGCCGGTGTAGGAGGTCATTGTCTTCCTAAGGACCCATGGTTGCTGCGATATGGGCTTTATGAATACGGAACATGGAAGATTGAGCCCGAGTTCATATCGCTGGCCAGACGCATCAATAATCACATGCCCGTCCACATGTCTGAGTTGGTCGAGAATGTACTGATTGCGAAGGGAGTTTCAATTCAAGGCGCGAAGGTCACAATCTTAGGGGCAGCATATCTCGAGAACAGTGATGATACGAGAAACACTCCTTCAGCGACTCTAGTGGCGGCATTACAAGCAAAAGGTGCAGATGTCGTGATTCATGACCCATATGTTCGAAACTGGGATTTTGGTCCACAGAAGTTGCTGAGAGACCTGGGTGAGGCAGCAAGCGGCTCGGACTGCCTTGCTTTGGTGACCAAGCACAAGGATTACTACTCATTGGATCTTGGCAAAATGAAAGGTCTGATGCGAACTGCGACAATAGTTGACGGGCGAAACGTATTCGATCAGCAGGTCGTTGAGTCTGAGGGCTTCGAATACAGATGTGTTGGAAAGAAGGGCATCCAGAGAGCGTCCTGAATGAATTCATCCTTCGGCCCTGATATTGCTGAGGAGCCCTCTACGGTAGAGAGTCAATGCCACTATAGTGACCGCGGCAATCCCGGTAACTCCTCCAACGATTAAGACGACAAGCAGATCAGAGGTCAGGCCCACAGGAATCGGTCGGACGTCCACAAACACGGAGTCGACTGACATGAAACCCAACAGGTCATATAAGGCCAACGTCAAGTTCCAAGTGCCGGTTGCTTCGTGTTGAAAGACAAACACGACGTCGGACCCATTCCATGAGCCCGAGTCTGCGCTTGTTCCATTCACGAGGACCTCGTATCGCCATGGTGTGACATCTTCAGCCGTCCAAGTGACAAGAACTTCAGTCAGATTCTCCCATATCCAGAAATCAGCCGGTCCAACGATGTCTGGTGGATCGCTGTCATTAGCTGGGCGGCTGTGGTAGACGGCAACTACGGCGTCAATCTCTACATAGTCACCAGAGAAGTACACCAGCTTGACGTACCTCGCGCCTTCCAGTCCCGACAGAGAGAGATCGAATTCACTGTGGCCGGTTCCCTCTCCAAGCCGCACAAAGGTTGAATCGAGGTCGGAGCTTACGAAGACCGTATAAGTGCCCACACCTCCGAAGACCCATATGTCCATACCTGGACCGTCAAGAATCTCCTCACCAAGACCCATATCCAGAGTCAGATATCCATTCTGATAGCCAGCAGTTATCACTGCGTACATTTCGTCGGGTTCACCGACTGCATTGTCCGGATCGTATGAGTACAGGGAGTCCTCAATCACTGCTGCATCAGCATACGGATCTCCAGGGTCTAGAACGACATCAATCAGAATCGTATCAGCCAATGATGCGGTGTCATTTGAAACTAGCAGAGTTAGATTGTAAGTGCCAGGAAGCCAGTCTCCGCTTCGCCAGTCGGAGATTTCGAACCTGATTATCGGTCTCACAAAAGGCCGAGCACGAAGAGACAAACCATCCTTCAACAATTCCCAATGCGTGGCACCGTGGATCTCCCACAAAAGCACCACGGCCTCCAAGCCCCAACTAATCTCCATGTGACCAGGCGACGAAGCTAATATAATCCGCGTCGGAGGCTCCACAGTTAGGGCAGTTTCGCTTGTGGATTTCTGGCCAAGCTTGTCAACCGCAACGAGTGTTATGGTGTACTCACCTTCCTCCAGCACGGGAAGAGTCCAGTTCAGCGCATACAAGGAATCCCTCCACTCCACAGATTCACGAATCTCTCCATCAATGAATATCTGCCATTCATCTGGAGTTGTGTCAGATAGCACCCACCTGAATGTGGGAGTGTCATTCCAAGAGACCGTTACTTCAGGACCCTGGAGAGCCTGAACTACGGGCGGAGCGGAAGAATGAACCTCAAGCCAGAAAGAGTCTACGTATATTCCATCGGTGCCATTGAACAGCTCAAACTCTATGAGATGATTTCCTACTGGCAAACTAGCCGCATCAATAAGCACGTCTTCTCCATTCCACGTCGACAGGTGAACTGAAGAGCCGTTAACAGAAACGTTGCAGAGTAGAGGACTAACAGTATCACCGACCCAGCGAATCATCGAATTGCTGTACCCTTGCTCGTAGATGATAGGGCCCTCGCGAGTCACATAGTAGTTGCCGACATACACGTTGACCGTATCATTAGTGAAATGGCCGTGACCGTCTGACACAAACAGAGTCACATTGTGCAAACCTTCCACGGCACTCGAGAAGTCGAACGAGAGGTTGGTCGGCTGCCAGAATCGCTGATACTTGAATGTCCCATTTTGCACTATGAGTCCATCAATGTGGAGTTCGTAGATTCCAGGAACCCTGGCCTTGTTTCTGAAGTTGTACTGAGCTTGCCAGGTAAGAGTCGTGGGAGTATTGGGCAGGACAAGACTGTTTGAGGGAGAGCTCAACGTGGGTTTCATGCGAAAACGTTCGGCACGATATATCCCGTACATGTAGTCCTGAGAAAACGGAACCTCCATTCTCCAAACGCGGTTGCCAAGATTGTCCACCTCAAGAAGAGCGGCACTTACACCAGACGCCCTAATGGTCCAGTAGCCAAAGGTCCCCAGTCTGTTTCCGTTTGGGAGCCTATCCGCGTCACCCCCACCAGCGCTGTAGTAGCCTGCCGGGCCATTCCGGAACCAGGTCGCATTAGCAGTCATTGTGGCCTCGTTTACAGTGATCTCGAGCATCCGCGATATTTGGTTGTCGGGACTTGTCTGGTTATGATAGTCATTGTCGAATAGGATGAATGTATTATTCTCGACTCGCTCCACTGAGTGTGCATGGAAGAACAGATGTTGCTTCTCGTTACCATAAGCATCGAACATGGTGAAATCGCCATATTCTCCAAGGGCCCAAATCACTGCGCCAGTGCTGTGGTTGAGTTTGAAGAACGTATTCACATTCCGAGCGTTCAGATAAAGGACATCTTCTTCAACGTCGTAGAAGATTGTGTTTGCGTGGCTAATGTCAGGTACCCCGGCCCTCGTGTCATGATAGGGACACCACCAATCCTCTGAGATGAAGTCGCTGACATTCAGCGACCACACAAGTGTTCCGTCCCGGTCATATTCCACAATCTGGTCAAAACGATATGTTGCCCCGTCAATCTCCTCGTATGTCACTTTTAGTGTGAAGAATGTATCATCGATTGGATTGTATTCATATTCATGGTGGCCACCAAAACTCAGATGTTCAAGGATTTGACTGTCCATATGCCACAGAGCGGCAGTAGTTTCAGTCCCGACCAAGACTGTGTTGGGATCAATCAGCTCAGCCGAGGTCTTCCATGGCGGTGCACTGCCCACTTCTTGGCTGGCCACCACTTCACCAGTCAAGTCCATGATGAATAGTGAAGTATCAATAGTACTTGTTTGTCTATTCTGGCGCGCCATTGTGAACAGATTGTAGCCCTCCCACACGTCGCCTGACTGTTCCACAGAAATCCCTATCTCCTCCGGGTCATATGAATTGGCTACGCCGGAGTAAGGGGCAGCTGGTTGAGCATCCAAGTATGCATAAGACGAAGTCGGCTTTGTCTCAGTCCGCCCTTCCTGAAGTTTCGCGCTCACCATGTCATGTGTCGCTAGCGCTGAGAACGCTACAAGAATGATGAACAGGACCTGCCATCTTGAGCGCCACAGTCTTTTGAAAGACGATGCCTGGTTCATCATGGCGACCTGACCGGTCCAGTCTGATGCAAAGCCAGAGAAAAGAGTATTGGACTACGCTCAGACGGAAATTCGTAATTGTGAAGTCATCACGCGCCTAGCTTGCCTATATATCCCGCGTAGCCGAGAAGCAGTGACATAACGTTAGTTCCCTGAATAGTATGTAGAGCACCATCTGCTGCGTCTATCTCTGAGAATGCTTGAACATTATCGGGCCGAATGAAGTCACTCCAGAGAACGATTGGCACCGGGTCGGACGTATGTTCACCAATGCTGAGTGGTGTACTGTGATCTCCGGTCACTGCGATCACAATCCTTTCACCCACGGCCTTCACTATCTTGCCCAACATCCTGTCAGTCCTTTCAATCGCCAATACCTTCTCCTTAGAGTTTCCATCGTGACTCGCATTGTCTGTGGCCTTGATGTGAACAAAGACATAGTCGTAGTCTGAGTTGATGGTTTCGATTGATTTGGCAGCTATGTTGTCGAAGTTAGTGTCTATTGTTCCGGTCTGTCCCTCAACGGTGATGTGCTCCATACCGACGTATTTGGCGGTTCCGATATAGAGAGAGCCTCCTGCAATAACAGCAGACTTGATGCCGTATTGCTCTTGGATGGTTGGTATCTCTCGGTGTTGCCCTGGGCCCCGAAGTAAGAGAATATTGGCAGCCGGGAGACCTCTTCTCTCTCGCTCTGTGTTGACCTCTAGGTCTCTCAG
>JBHLPB010000206.1:0-4633 GCA_048939905.1 Promethearchaeota archaeon | reverse complement strand
CAAAGCCAATGATCAAGCCTACGATGCCTACAATGACCAGGACTACTCCAGCAAGAAGCAGTATGATTCCAAGAAAGCCAACCAGACCTGCGGCAAGCACGGCTGTGGCTCCTAGCGCCAGCCACGCCAATCCAGCCAGTATCTGAAGTAGTGCTAGTATTGCTACTCCAAGGGGCCTATCTGAAGGTGTCCCAACGGGGCCTTCCGGCATTGGTATTTCAGTCATGTCTTTTCCTCCTAGAGTTGTCGTGAAACTCAGACCATCATCCTTTGACTGACTAATAAGGGATTGCTGTTTCTCCAAGACCTGGCGCCCATCTCTTGATGGGTGTTCTTTATTCCGACGTCGAATCCCGAGTTTGCTAGGTCGGAGCAAAGCGCTCATAGTCCACTCGATGTGCGTTGCTGCAGCTAGGACAGGCATACTGGTCCGGACCCACCCAATCGATGGTTTCCCACGACATTGGAGCATTGCAGTGTTCACATCTATTCTTGATGACTGGCTTCACAAAGACAGTGCCTGCGCCAGCCTCAGCTGACGTGACCTGCATGTCTTCTCGGGTTTCCTGAGCAATCTGTGTCGCGACCGCGGAAGTATCGCTGTAGATATACTGTGACAGAGGATGTCTGGGATTGATGTACGTGTAGGTTCTGGCCAACCAGTCAAGGTTTTCCTTCGGAAGTACATCCCATGCTCTGGCCTGCCACATTTGCACCATGTGGTCTTGACGGGGGACCCTTCCTCTGATTTCGAAGTTGCCCGTTGTCGCCTTGATCTTCATGCGATTCTTCCTAGCCTCGAACGTTTCCACCATGTAGAGCGGAAACATGTAGAGCTTGTCTCTCTTATCATCAAAAGCATAGAGTCTATAGTTTGTAAGAATGAACGCGTCTGGCCAATAAGTGAAGACCTCTTCACCCTTCAACCAAGCGTACGTCTGATAGAAGTGTTTGGAGAATCTCCGATGATATCCAGTCGTCGCCCATCTGTTGTATGGATGATCTGGATGTACAAACGGGACGCCACAGACCTCACAGAGCTTCCTTTGATCTCCTGCGTTTAGCCTCTCAAACTCTCTAAGAGCCAACGCGCCTCTCAGTTCTTCCCTACGCGGCATGTCCCCCAATACGTTGATGATGCCGTTGACAATCTTGAACATCGCGGACCTCTGCGTGAGCTTGTACTCCTTGATTACATGAAGCGGGACGCTCACCGTAGTCCTAGAGCCCTGATCATATTGGGCGAATCTGTAGTTGCTTACGACAGATTGAGGACCCTGAGAAATGAGGCGCTCACCTTCGATTGGAATATAGACGGGGGCTGACATGTCGATAGTCACCTACGAAACGTATCGTCTTCTCTGAGAACAAGTCTGATGACTGATGTTAAAAAGTTCACCGTGTAGGGACTGTTCAACGCTCCAAGGGCGGAGCCTGAGGATTCACTGCTTAGGTATAACCAGATAGAGAACGTCCTCATATGCAAGGATGCCGAATCCACTTGGATTCTCGAGCTTCACGTAGTCATCGTGCACCTCATACACCCTTACATTGATTATCTTAGCGAGAGTGTCCTTCTGCATGTATCTTAGGTAGACAGTAAATGTCTGTTCAGTAGTCTTGAGATTCTCGAATATCGCCTTCCAATCCGGCACGTTGAGTCCTCCGGTATTCGTGACCAACTCATCGAGTTACATTTAACAGTTTTTGCCTGTGGATTGAGTTCCATCTGTGCTCTCAGGAATGCCAGAGTGCGGTTTCAACCCTAGCTGTAGAAACAGACTAGATAGAACACTCCCGTACTCTCCATCTCCAGCGAATCTGAAGACATGGCTACCACATGCTGCTATGCAGTCAGAGGAACCAAATCCACTGGGGCCAGTTTGGAAATCCGCATGCTGCTTGAGTGCTTGAGCAACCTGACATTCCATGGCACGATCCGTCGTGGCCCATATCACACCCGTGGGGGGTCCTGTCCTTTCTAGGAGAAAGTCAATGTGCCAGTGCAGTTTCTTCGCAGACGAGAAGTGTCTCTTGATTCTGTGGTCAAGTCTGGTTGAACCTGTGCCCAAAGCTGATCCAACATAGACCCAAATTCCTCGGGCAAAGGCTGAGTCCCCTAGGGTCCTAGTCTTCACTACCACTTGCTTTGAAACGTTCATGATTAGAGCGTATACACCTTTCACGAAAGGGCTTTGAGTTGCCCCGGTTGATAAGGGTCACTGATTTTCGATACCGTCATAAGGTGGCATTATCATTGCTCCTCCAACAATGGCCGCGACTGAGATTATTCCGGGGATATATGCTGTTAGAGGTAGGTTTGCAGACGAGTTTGGCTTCATCACAAGCTACCTTGTAGTTGACGACGAAACCGCCCTTGTTATTGATCCCGGGACTGCCGGAGACCCCGGAGATAGAACGCTCGAAGCTATCAAGACCCTCGGTTTCGACCCGAAGAAGGATGTCACAGGAATTCTGTGCACTCATGGACATCCTGATCATGTCGGTGGAGCATTCCGTCTGAAGAAAGCCACTGGCGCTCCTGTTTTCATCCATGCCCACGACGCAGACATTCTGGAAGACCCTCAGTTGTTTATTCAAGACAGATTCGCATTAGAGCTGTCTGATCGGCTTTCTATGAAGCTTGACAGAGGGCCTCTTCGTGTGAACTACAAGGGTGTGAAAGCTGACCGACTTCTCTCTGACGGTGAGAAGGTGATGGTGGGTGAGGTTTCACTGGACGTCATTCACACTGGTGGACACTGTATAGGACACTGCATATTCTATGAAGGTGAAAGAAAGGTGGTCTTCACGGGTGATGAGGCGAGCAACTTCCCGAACGACCCACGCAAGTTTTACCTAGATTTGACCGGGAGCATCACTGCGAAGAGCGCTGCATTGAGCACTATGCAATCTCTCGGCGCCGACTACCTTCTTCCTTCTCATGATGTTCCCCACCTCTTTGGTGATGTCAGTCTGCTGCTCGAACAGATTATTGACGGTGTTGTACATTTTCAAGACAGTGTTCTACACCATCTGAGTTCACGCGGAGAAGCCGATGTTGAACAAGTTGTGTTTGATATCAAGCAAGCTCGTAGCATTCCTGTTCCCATCACGTATGAATACCTTCTCTCCACGACAGTCCTGGTCGTATTGCAGGGTCTGGAGAAAGCAGGTCTAGTCAGGAGTGACAGCAAGGGTATCTGGTATCCTGCGTAGTTGCGTCACTAGGCCATTCGAGCTACATTCAATAATCTGCTATGCAGTTCTCAAGTGAAATAGGTCCCTGTACGCAACATTCCGTTCGTGCATTGTGTTGACTAGAGATAAGGCGGTCTTGATATGAGTAAACCTGAGAGAAAGGCTGATGCTCCGAGCACTGTTGAGGCCATTCGCATGGCGTCTGCATCCGTAATAGGAACTACAACGAACCTAGGTTATCCTCTTGGTAGTGCAGTTGGTGCCGGTAGCATGATGGAGGAGAACTCTGATACTGTGGCGATGAATATCACTCCTCTTGTATTCGCCATACGGGACACCCTGAATGATGCCGAGGGCCTGGAGCTCCTATCCTTGGAATGGGACCTCGAACGAAGGCCAGGTCCGGGGGTCTTGCCTGAACAGTTGGTGGTCACTGGAGGGATTTCCGAGGGCATAGGCTCCCATGTGGTCGTTCTGAGTTGGGAGAAGGGAGTGGTAGACCCGTTCAAGATTGACAAGCACATGAAGACCCTATCGAAGAAGATTGCTGATATCGAGAGCGCTGTGATGA
Source organism: Promethearchaeota archaeon (assembly GCA_048939905.1). Lineage (GTDB taxonomy): Archaea > Asgardarchaeota > Thorarchaeia > Thorarchaeales > Thorarchaeaceae > SMTZ1-83. Next base: position 861 of record JBHLPB010000206.1, on the reverse strand, counting down.
ATACTGGCATGAGCTATGAAACACAGGGAATCCCGATTCTGCGTAGGTTCAATGACCGCCTTAACCGAGTCATCTTCGTTGAGATGCTTGACCGGAGGTTTCAGGGATCTTGGGACTCACTACAGGTGAAACCTGAGCATGTGGATCGGGAAGCAACCGTCACGATGAACTTCCACGACGATTTCACTCATCTTCCGCCTGGTCCAAAGATTACTGACCGGACTCTCTTGGAATTCCTTCTACCGAGGGAAAAAGACGACGCTCTCCTGCGACACTTCACCCACAGAGTCCTGACTCCAACGGGCCTAGACACACTGGCCGTGAGAGTGCCTGAGGTGGGACGTGCGATTCTGAGAGAGTTGAATATGTATGCCTATAGCATAGAGGAGTATGAGATCGCTGGCGCAGTGATAGACCTATTTACCGAGTTCCTGGGTCGACGTGAGGTTAGTCTTGACGAAACCGTTTCATTCAGAAAGGAACTCAAGGAGTTCTCGGAACTACTCTCTCAAACAGTTGATGCGTTCGGTACCATAGCTGAACAGCACATTGGATCTGGAAAGGCTCTTTCACTAGACGGGCACAAGTCGGAACTACTCGCCCAGATAGACCTTCAGCAAGATGTGTTTGCCGGGTTCCGTCGGTCTATAGCGACGGCGTTTGTCGAGCAGATGATGAAGTCATTTCGACGCGAGTTCTATGACGTGACGGAGCTTAGGGCATGGCGACTACGGAGTGCGACTAGCTACTTCATTCTGTTCGCAGGACGTGTTGCAGGATATTTTGCAGTTGAAGTAAATCAATACCTGCTTGTTACATCTGCGAGAAGGGCGTTTCTGTCCGCATTGCACGATTTCCAGG
>JBHLPB010000205.1:0-4654 GCA_048939905.1 Promethearchaeota archaeon | reverse complement strand
TAGACTATAAGAAACGGCGTCTCGTGAACTGATTACTTTGGTCCCAAGTGAAGGCATGATATCCTCTGGCAGAGTTAAAAAGGCATACTCGTAAGAAACGAGGGCGGGTTTTAATATCCGACTAGACAAGGACACTGTGAGAGTCTGACTGACAACCAAGTTTCAGCCGGAATCGCCGAATCACGAAGCTCGCAGACTAGATTTGGAGCGTTCAGACGCATCATGACAACCGAAGAAGTGTCTACAGAGGAACTGGAGAAACTGTTTGAGGAGTTCTTGCGTACCTACAAGGACACACGTAACAATGAGGTCTACTGGAAGAGTCTACTGAGACTTTCCAGTGAAGAGACTTCTCTCTCTGTAGATTTTGGGGACCTAGTTAGATTTGAAACGTTCTTTATGCAGCTTATCACCGAGAACCCCGAGTTATTCTTTGAAATAGCGGACCGAGTCTTACGGTCACTGTTGCGGGTAGAGAAGAAGGAGCTAGTAGATGATATTGGAGAGGAGCTTAGAGTCCGTCTCGTCAACTTCGCCGAAGAAGAAATGCATAAAGATATGCGCGTGAAGCTGAGGTACATACGGTCCAAACACATAGGGCGCCTAATCCGTGTCGACGGCATAATGATGCGTGCCAGCGAAGTCAAGCCGTTACTAGTAAATGCAACATTTCAGTGTAGAGTGTGTTTCACCGAAATCCCTCAGGAACAGGAGGAGGGTAGATACACTGAGCCCGCCCTATGTCACGCCTGTGGCAAGAAGACTCCGATGAAACTACTACTTGAGCGATCTAGATTCATAGACTGGCAGAAGGTCAGAATACAGGAGCGCCCAGAAGAGCTGCCTGCGGGACAGATGCCTAGATCAGTGGATGCAGTACTCATGGGTGATATTGTGGACATATCTCGCCCGGGTGATATGGTAAAGATTACTGGACTCCTCAAGACGACTCCTGATTTCACGCGACGTGGAGGAAAACTGGCCACGTTCAGAGTATTCATCGAGGCCAACTCAGTGGAGATTGCTGAGAAGGAATACGAGTTGCAAGAGCTCTCTCCCGAAGACAAAGAGAAGATTGATGAGTTGTCCAAAGATCCGTTCGTTCACAAGAGAATCTTCCGGTCCATTGCTCCATCAATTCAAGGTCACGACCTGGTGAAGGAGTCAATAGCTCTGCTACTCTTCGGAGGGGGTGATAGACCACTTCCTGGTGGCACCCAGATGAGGGGCCGCTCTAATATTCTCATGATTGGTGACCCTGGAACAGGTAAGAGCCAGATTCTGAAGTTCGTAGCAGGTCTCGCGTCAAGGGGTCTCTATACTTCAGGAAAGGGTACCACCGCAGCAGGACTCACTGCAGCGGTTGTTCACGAAACGGATACAGGTGCTATGACTCTGGAGGCAGGAGCACTTGTCCTAGCAGACCAGGGCATCGCATGCATTGATGAGTTTGACAAGATGGATCCGAATGACCGCACAGCCATTCATGAAGCTATGGAACAACATACTGTGAGTATAGCTAAGGCTGGCATTGTGGCAACATTGAACGCGCGAACCTCAATTCTCGCAGCTGCAAATCCAATACTCGGCCGATACAATATCAACGAGTCATTACAGAACAACACCAGGTTGCCTGTCACAATACTATCAAGGTTTGATCTAGTCTGGATAATGATTGATATCGTTGATGAAACCAAGGATAGGAGACTGGCAGAATTCATACTGAGAATGGTTCAGGATCAGCAGCTCCCGACAGAAGATGAGGTTGCACCGATTGACCCGGACCTTCTGAAGAAATACATAAGCCATGCCATTAGTCTCGAACTTCGTCCGGTGCTCAGTGTTGAAGCGGCTGAGGAGATAGAAAACTACTATGTTGAAACCCGGGCGAGCGCACCAGCCGGTACCATCCCAATCACAGCCCGCCAATTGGAGTCTCTAGTTCGTTTGGCAGAAGCAAGAGCAAGAATGGCTCTGGAAGATGAGGTCACCAAAGAGGATGCCCAAGCGGCCGTCAAATTAATGGAAGCGTCGTTACGTATGGTTGCAACTGACCCGATTTCAGGTCTCGTGGATTGGGACAGTGCCTACGCACCTATGGGCGCCAGACAACGGAATCTGTCTGAGGTAGTCCGAAGAACAGTCCGAGAATTGGAGGACGAGGGCATGACTACAATAGATGAAGAGGAGCTAATTCAGAGAGTTACTGCAGCCACCTCTCAGGCGCGAGAGAGTGTTGAAGAGGTAATCAAGAAGCTGGTGAATGAAGGAGTTCTCTATGCGCCCCGAGACGGAAAAATACGACGTGTCCAGGGCTAAACCCTCGTCAGCAAGAGCAATGGAGTTGAAAACAACGCAACTCGAGGACCTTCCGATCAACCAGAGAATCATCAGGTTGCTCCAAGATGTCGGTATCTCGAGCCTCTTTCCACCTCAGGTGGAGGCCTTCAACACTAGTGTACTAGAGGGGGGTAACTTGGTCCTTGCAGTTCCCACCAGCGCAGGGAAGACCCTTGTGGCAGAGATCTGCATGCTAAAGACTATACTTGCTGGTCGTGGCAAGGCACTCTATCTCGTTCCACTAAGGTCCCTTGCGAGGGAGAAATACTCAGACTTCAAGAAGTATGAAGGACTTGGATTGACAGCTGCAATGTCAGTTGGGGACTATGACTCACCGGGGACGCGACTGAAGGAAGCTGATATCGTAGTACTGACCACAGAGAGAGCTGACTCATTGGTGCGACACAAGGCCGAGTGGCTTGACGAAGTCGGTATCATCGTGGTCGATGAAGTTCACTTGGTGAATGATCTCAAGCGTGGACCGACTCTTGAGATGGTCGTTGCAAAGATGAGGCAGATCCTTCCAAATGTTCAGATTGTCGCCCTGAGTGCCACAATCTCCAACGCAAACGAGATTTCTGAGTGGTTGGATGCCGAGCTTGTAAAGAGCACATGGAGACCGGTGCCACTGAAGGAAGGTGTGTTCCTTGACAGCCAGATAGCCTTCAGTGACAACAGCAAACCAAGAGAGGTCGTAAGAAAGAGGCACGAGGCAGTCATAGATGCCATTTGCGACATTCTGGATGAGGGGGGTCAGGTACTTGTATTCGTTTCAAGTCGGCGGTCTACTGTTGCAGTGGCGAAGAGGGTTGCACAATCCGTAAGGTCCTATATCATGAAAGAGAGTCAAGAGGTACTGGCAAATGCCGCAAGGAAGGTGGTTTCTAAGCCCTCTGTTCCAGACTCATCAAGGATACTTGCACGTCTAATCTCCTCCGGGGTCGCGTTTCATCACGCCGGTCTCGATAATACAGAACGGGCACTTGTTGAAGATCATTTCAAGGATAATCTACTCAAGGTGATTGTGGCTACACCCACACTTGCAGCCGGAGTGAATCTTCCAGCGAGGAGAGTAATAGTCCGTGACTACCGCAGATACGAGGCAGGTAGAGGCAACTACCCGATTCCTGTTCTTGAGTACAAACAAATGGCTGGCAGAGCCGGACGCCCTAAGTATGACACGTACGGAGAGGCGGTGCTAATTGCCAAGTCCGAGGAAGAGTACGACTTTCTCATGGACGAGTACCTCTTGTCGGAACCTGAGAGAATCACCTCTAAGCTTGCATCTCCATCAGCACTACGTTCACACATCTTGTCATCCATAGCAACCGATATGACGCGAAATCGAGAGGAGGTTGACCATCTAATATCTGAAACACTGTTCTCATCTCAGTTTGATAGTCATGACATAGGCCACCACGTTTCCTCGGCACTTACGTTCCTGGAAGAGGGAAATCTAATCCAGAGTGACAGTTCAGATACCTATTCTGCCACCCCACTGGGCCATAGAACCTCAAGACTGTATATTGAACCACAAACAGCAATACTGTTTCGAAACGCCCTCTCCAACGCAGAATCGCTTTCGGTGTTAGGCGTCTTTCATCTTGTGTGTCATTGCCCCGACCAACCAATAACCTATTTGACACGAGGGGACCTTGAAGAGTACGAGATCTTCATTGAGGACAACCAAGACATCTTTCTCATCGACCCGCCGGAATGGGATGACTTGGACGACCATGCTAGATTCCTCGCCGAGGTCAAGACTGCCAGACTTCTTGAAGACTGGATATCCGAAATGCGTGAAAAGGACATCACTGATAGGTTCAATGTTGGCATGGGTGATGTTCACCGATATGTGCGGACTGCAGAATGGCTAGTATACTCTGCATCGGAGATTGCCAGAGTAGTGGGCGTTGGCCAACACGTGCCAACTCTGCACAATCTCAGATCTAGACTCCGGTATGGAGTAAAGCCCGAGCTACTTGAGCTCGTCAGATTGAGAGGCGTCGGACGCATTCGCGGCAGGATGATGCACAATCATGGGTTGAAGAGTCTTGCAGACCTGTATCAGACCCCTATTGAGAAGATAGCAGCTATTCCAGCTATCGGAACAGCGCTGTCAGAGTCAATCAAGCGGCAGCTTGGCATTGATGTCAAGTCGGGCCAGAAAAGCAGCATTGAGGTCGATGACGAAGAGTTTTCGTTTTCGATACAGACACTTCTCGAAGATTTCGAGCCGGAAGACGATTAGAAGTGTATCCCTTTCAAGTTACTCTTGACTCTACTAATCAGCGACTCTGTATATTCAGTGCAG
>JBHLPB010000204.1:0-4660 GCA_048939905.1 Promethearchaeota archaeon | reverse complement strand
TTCCTTTCGCCGTGGCGATGGAGCTTCTTCAGACCGCAAGCCTGATTCACGATGATATCATAGACGAGGATCTTCTTCGACGAGGCACTGAAACGGCTCACAAGAAGTTCGGAGCCAAGATTGCAGTACTTGCAGGAGACCTCTTGATTGCCCAGGCGGTACAGCTCATCGGCGAGAAGGCGACTCCAGAACTGCTTACCCACCTGGGCCGGGGTGGTATAAGGATGTGTGAGGGAGAGGCAGAGGACTTCTTGCTCTCCAGTGATAGGCCTGAAACCTTCAGCAGGCAAAGATATCTGAGCATGGTCGAGCTCAAGACTGCCACCTTCATCAAGGAGTCAGCCAGAATAGGTGCACTTGTTGGGAGGGCAACCGAAGAACAGAAGGAGACCCTCAGCAAGTTTGGTGAGATGCTGGGATTCGCATTCCAGATTCGCGATGACATTCTCGACGTCGTCGCCTCTCAACAGATCGCAGGGAAAAGTGTGCAGTCAGATTTGAGAATGAGAAGATGTAACTACCCGCTTGTCCATGCCCTTGAGGTGAGTTCCGAGGCCGAAAGGAAGAGGTGCATTGAGGCACTGAATCAGGGAGACCTGGAGTGCGTTAACGAGTTGATAGAGGAAACACAGGCCGTTCACCATGCTACTGAACTTGCCAAGATGTATGTTGAGCGCGCCAAGACTGCAGTTGAGGGACGGGAGTTCCAGAACGAACCTTTACTTTGCAAAATCGCAGACTTCGTACTCCAACGAATACATTGAGGCCGAAAGGTCACTCCATGTATGCAAGTACCTTCACTAGCGTTTTTGATGCAAGATTGATGGGAAATGGCAACCTACACCTAACCAGATGCTTGAGATACCTGGAACCTGCAAGGCGCATGCATTGGTCGGTGATCCTGTCTGATTCCATGACTTGGTCCGCAATGCGAAGAATCCTCAAGGCAGTATACAACTCTGTTCCGAACTCTCTTCTCCAGTTATCCTCGTAGCAGGACAGGTGCGTTCCTTCAGTGAGGTGACTCTCAATGGCCTCTCCTGCAACCTCTCCACCAGCGAGTGCTGTAGGTATTCCTCCACCGTTCGAAGCCATGACATGTCCCGCTGCGTCCCCAACAAGCACAGCGTTGTCAGAGAATGTACAATCGACTGGGCCTCCGACTGGAATTGTTGCGCCGACCCTCGAAGTGACTCTTGCTTGGGACGTTCTGGGAGTCAGAGCTGGGTTCTGTCTGATGAATCGGTAGAGATAGTGCTTCAGGGTTGTTTGTGGAGATCCAAAAGGCCAACGCATCCCAAAGCCAACATTCGCCTTATCCTCACTCTTTGGAATAATCCATGAGTAGCCACCAGGTGCGATTTGCCTTCCGAAATACATCTCAGTTGTTGTAGAATCGCAGTCGATACCTTCCATCACAAAGTTGAGAGAGGGACAAAGGTCTCTGCCCTCATTCTGGTACCTGTTGCCAATTGACCTTGATATGATCGACCTAGGGCCGTCTGCACCGACCACTACCTTCGCCGATATCTCATCCTTCCCGCTCTTGCCACGTAGAGTGAGATGGTTGGATTTGGTCCTACCAAGAACCATTGTTTCGAGCCTCAATTCAGTACCTGCATCTACTGCCCTACTTGCTAGGTATTGGTCAAACTTGGCCCTGTCAATGACATTGGATTCAAGCTTGAATTCGAATGCCTTCCTAAATGGTGAGAAGAGCCTCAACTGTTCGCAGCGATTGTCAATCAACCGTGATGGTACGTCCACTAGCCGTGCTGCTCTTGGCGAGTCGCGCAGCAGGTCTCTCATTTCTCTTGGCGTTGGGAGGTATTCTCCACACTGAATTGGAACGCCGATTTGACGACGCCGCTCTATCATTATTGTCTTGAAGCCTTTCTCCGCAGTCACTCTTGCAGCTGTGCATCCTGCAGGGCCAGCACCCACGACAGCGACATCGCAGGAGTTCGTGGACATAGCATATTGCCCATCCGTCGGACTAAAAAAGGGGTTGGGTTGAGTTCCAGCACTCCAAAGAGATGAGATAGAATGACCGCCATTGAAATCCATGAATTGACGAGGCGCTATGGATACCGTGTTGCGCTCAAGAAGGTTTCACTGGCAATTCCCGTCGGCGGCGTTCACGCATTGTTCGGGGCGAATGGGGCTGGGAAGACTACGCTCATGAGGATAATCTCTACACTGCTACAGCCACATCATGGATATGCACGTGTCTTCGGGAAAGACACTGTTGAAAACCCGATTGAGGTCAAGCGAAAAATCGGGCTGGTAGGTGACAAACCTCTTCTATATGGAGAGCTGACAGGAAGGGAGAACCTGCATTTCTATGCTTCATTGTACAATCTTGACATGTCTGAGGCGGAGCACAGAATAGAAGAGCTGGCGGATAGATTCGGAGTAATGGGCTGGCTAGACGAGCCAACAAAGATACTGTCGACCGGACTTCGAAAGAGATTTGACATAATCAGGAGTGTCCTTCACGACCCCGAGCTCTATCTTCTGGATGAGCCTTTTGCCGGGCTTGACAAGGACTCAACCCAGGTGTTTCGTGAGTTCATAGATACGCGTCGCGCTGACCGCACAGTGCTTCTCACAACACACAATCTAACGATTGGTTCAGATATGAGTGACGACTTCATCACCCTAAGAAAGGGAGAGGTCCTAAGCCAAGGGCCAATTGCCGAGTTCGACGGCGTAATCTGAGGTGTTGTGATGGCGTCCGGACTTTCTGCTGCACTCGCGATAGCCAAGAAAGACATTCTGACACAAATGAGGAAGCGCTTCGAGCTATTCTCCATGTTCCTCTTTGCGTTGATTGCAGTCTTTGCCCTGGGACTTGTTCTGAGCTCTGCAGTTATTCAGATCGGAGCTACGGCAACAAGGCAGCTTGTACTTGCTGAGATAGGTAGCGGAATGCTATGGGTAGTTGTGTTCTTCACGGGTATGTTTGGATTTGCCCCAGTTTTCATATCCGAGTCTGAAACTGGAACTCTCCGGGGTCTCTCACTTGCACCCATCGCGGCATGGACTGTATATCTCGGCAAGGTCATCTATGGCTTCTTTCTGATGGGAATCGTCACGATCTTCCTAGTACCGATTTCAATGGCATTACTTGGCTTCACATTTTCTCCCGTGATGTCACCAATCCTAATTCTCGGCACGTTCTGTCTGGGAACTCTGGATCTAGCTGCAATCGGGGCGATGGCATCTGCCCTCACCATGCCAGCTGAGTCAAAATCAACTGTCTACCCGTTGGTCTACTTTCCCACCGCCACCTCGGCCTTGATACTGCTGGTTGAAATAACCAGAATCCTTGCCATTGGTGTTCCTGTGGTTGGACCCGGACTTGGGCAACTGATGCCACTTATGATAGGCCATCTTCTCGCGATGATTGGACTCTCAGGAACGGTCTTTCATTTCACTCTTACAACTTGAAACTGAACTCCAAACACAATCTTCATATTGAGAGGATATACGGACACGAGCCCAGAGAGGGACGTGTTGACGTGAACACAAAGCGTTTGATTCTCTATGTCGCGGCCTTACTGGTCACATTCGTCTATCTGTATATGGTGTGGATATTCGCACCCCCGGAAGCGACTCTTGGAGAATACATCCGGATTTTCTTCCAGCATGTCGCTCCAGCGTTGGTTGGTTACGGCGCATTCGGCACGACACTAGTGGCTTCTATTCTGTACCTTTGGAAGCACGACATTCGCTACGACATCCTTAGCGCCGCATCAATCAAGATTGGGCTTGTTTTCACTACCATAACACTGTTCAGCGGGATGATCTGGGCCAACGCATATTGGGGAATATACTGGAACTGGGATCCTAGAGAAACTACCACCCTCATCCTCTGGATTGCCTATGCGTGCCTCATCGCCTATCGTGAATCTGTGAGTGATCGTGAGGTTAGAGCACAATACGGTTCAGTCTTTGGAATCATCGCTTTTCCAGCGGTCATCTTGAGCTACATATCAATACACGTCTGGAGAACTCTGCATCCCATCGTAATCACGCCAGGTGGTCTTCAGATGGGTGTAGAACATGGCATGACCCTCATGGTGAGTCTTCTCGCGATTGCACTTGTCTATGTTCTTCTATTGGATCTCACGTACAGACTCGACTCGATGGGCGAGAGGCTGCTGGAGCTAAGAATGCAAAGGAGTGAGTAGAATGCAAGCCTTGGAAGCCGAACTCTTTACTGTATCAGTGATTCTCTGGGTGGGCACGTTCGCATTTCAGTCGTGGCTTCTGATACGCATGAGAAGTATTGAAAGCTCTCTGAGAACACTCGCTGTAGCAACAGACAGAAACCAAGCACTCTCTTCGTTGTCAACCAGATGGGTTATCTATGTGGCCGCTGTTCTTGAGATTGCGGGACTCTCTGTCTTGGGACTGGGACTAAGTGGAGCATTCGTGATTCCAATGTATCCACTCTCAATTGTTATCTGGGCGGGAGTCTTTCTGCTGCTCATCTGGCAGATGATGAATGTCCCTGCACTCCAGAAGTCGCTGGATGCAATGGCCATAGGTACAAGCGAGGAATGAGAAAGATGAACAAGAAGATGAGAGTGTTGCTCATTGCTGGCATTTTGGTTGTGACTGTTGGCTTTGTGGCGTATGGGATGTTGACCCT